>JADHXQ010000027.1 GCA_016782885.1 Phycisphaerae bacterium
CATCCCCAAACCAACAAAAATGGTCGCTACCGCGGCCTCTGTCAAGGTGAATCCGCCGCGGTCGCTTCGAGTCGCTGTGCGTTTCATGTCATCGTTCACACTCCGTTACTTACTTTACCAGGCTGGACATCTTGAAGATCGGCAGGATTATGCTCATCGCGATGAATCCAACCACGAATCCCATTAGTATTATCATTATCGGTTCGATCATGCCTGTTACGGCCTTGATGGTGCCTCGGAGTTCTTTCTGGTAGTAGTCGGCCACTTCAGTCAGTACATGTCCGAGCTGTCCGGATTCCTCGCCGGCGGTAATCATCTGGGTGACGTTTTTTGGAAGGATTCCGATTTCGTCCAGCGTGGTCGAGAGCCTGTCGCCCTGCTGGACCGAATCGCGCACCGACAACCACATTTTCCTGTAGACCGCATTACCCGAAACCGCCGCGGTGATCTCGAGCGTACCGAGCATGTCGACTCCGGCGGTAAGCAGTTCGCCCATTGTGTGGATGCTGCGAGAGATATAGAGGGCTCGGAACATGCGTTTCATGATTGGCACGTGGAGTTTGAATCGGTCCAGGCCAACCTTTCCCCGCTCGGTCTGCAGAACCGCCACCAACGTTCCGATCAGCAGCATCAGAACACCCACGATGATATACCACTGGTTTCGCATGAAAGAGCTCATGGCCATCAGCATTACGGTGGGCTTGGGCAGCAGGGCTTCCTTTCCGGCGAAGAGCTTGGTGAACTGCGGAAGCACGAATACCAGCAGGAACACCGTGGTGACTACGGCCATTATGCCAAGTATTGCCGGATATATCATGGCCCCTCGCACCATGCTCCTTGTTTCGATCTGGTTGGTCAGATGCTCGGCGATGCGTCCGAGCATTTTCGCCAGACTGCCCGACATTTCCGAGGCGTGAACCATGTTGACGTAGAGTTGGCTGAACACTTTGGGATGTTTGGACAGTGCATCGGACAAGGGCAGCCCGGATTCGACGTCTTTGCGGACCTCTCGCAGGACGCTCTGGAAGCGGAGGTTGGGGACCTGGTCGGCTATGGCGTCGATGGCGTCGCGGATGTTGATTCCGGCCTTGAGCATCACCGCCAATTGGACGGTAAACGCCTGGATGTCCTTGAGGCTGGGACCAAATTCAACACGGAACGAGTTGACCTTGGACATCAAATCGCCCTTGGAGGGCGAAACCGCCTTTTTGAAAGTGGGCCTGACCGGCGTATCGAGTGTTTTTGGTATGGATCCCATTGGCTAGACCCTGCATGCCAGTAGATTGTTCAGGTATTCCGGTCGGGCGGCGCCGGCGAGACCCTGGTCGCGCGTAATAAACCCGCCCATGATCAAATCCTTCAGGGCGTCATCAAAGAGGCACATTCCGTGCTGTTTGTTGGTCGTGATTATGTTGGGTATTTCGTGAATCCGGTTCTCGCGGATACAGTTCCTGATAGCCGGGTTGCAAAGCATCACTTCACAGGCGGGTATCATGCCCGAGCGATCGGCGCGTTTGAAAAGCGCCATCGACAGAACCGCCTGCAGCGTACTGGAAAGCATCGATCGAATCTGGGCCTGCTGTGCGGGCGGATAGATATCGATTATTCGTTCGATGGTCTGAGCGGCGCTCTGTGTGTGCAGCGTGCTGAGCACCAGGTGCCCTGTTTCCGCCGCGGAAATCGCCGCCCCGGTCGTTTCCAGATCGCGCATTTCGCCGAGCATTATGATATCCGGGTCCTGGCGGAGAGCGTGCTTCAGACCCGAGGCGAATGTCGTGACGTCGCTTCCGACTTCACGCTGCTCGACAACGCACTTCCTGGGACGGATCTCGTACTCGATAGGATCTTCCAGCGTTATCACGTGATGTGAATGCAATCGGTTTATGGTGTCTATCATCGACGCCAGGGTGGTGGATTTTCCGCTGCCCGTCGGACCGGTTATCAGCACCAGGCCCCGTGGGCATGCCACCAGTGATTGAGTCACCGCGGGGAGATTCAGATTCTCCAGGGCGGGGACATTGCTGGGGATCGCGCGAAACGCGATGGCCACCGTATTCTTCTGGAAGTGGGCGTTCACGCGGAACCTGCCCATGCCCGGCAGCTTCGCTGAGAAGTCCAGATCGCGATTGGTCAGGAAATGTTCGTAGCGATCGTCGGGGACCAGTTCTCTGACGAAGGCTTCGGTTTTCTCGATGGTTAGCACGTCGAACTCAGCAACCGGCGCCAACTCCGTGTGAATGCGCAGCAAGGGTCTCAAACCGGCAACCAGGTGAACGTCGCTGGCGCCGCGATCGAGTGACATTCTCAGTATTCTCTGTAGTTCGCTCAAAACTTTTATCCGTTCGGTGTGGGTCAGCTTTCAGTAATTCGAATAAGCTCTTCGACGGTGGTCAGTCCCTCGAAAGCTTTCTGCAGCCCGTCGTCCCGCAGGGTTTTCATGCCCAGCTTCTTCGCTTCGGCCTTGAGGTCTCCCAGGGAGGGGTTGTGCGTTATGATGTCTCGAAGTTCCTCGTTCAGCACCAGCAGTTCGTAGATTCCGATTCGTCCCTTGTACCCGGTGTTGTGGCAGGCTTCGCACCCCGTTCCGCAATAAAGCGGTCCGGTCCGGTCACTGTGTTTTTCGAGATAAACGGCTGTAGATTCAGGTATTACCGTCAGTTGCTCTTTGCAATTTTCGCAGATCCGCCGCAGGAGCCTCTGGGCCAACGCGCCGTTTACCGCGGCGCTGATGAGGTACGACTCGATCCCGATATCCACCAGGCGGGTTATGCTCGAGGGCGCATCGTTGGTGTGCAGCGTACTGAGCACCATGTGCCCGGTAAGTGCGGCCTGGACCGCCACACGAGCGGTTTCCGCGTCGCGGATTTCGCCAACCATAATGGTATCCGGGTCCTGGCGGAGCAGGCTGCGGAGTGCGGCGGCGAAGGTCATACCGATACTCTCATGCACCTGCACCTGGTTTACCGACGCCAGGTCGTATTCAACCGGGTCTTCCACGGTGCAAATGTTTAACGTGGCGCCGTCCATTACCTGCAAAGCCGAATAAAGCGTCGTGGACTTCCCGCTACCGGTCGGTCCGGTCACCAGCACAATACCGTGCGGTTGGAGTATTTGAGAGCGGAAGGTTTCCAGCGTATCGTCGTCCATACCGAGTTGCTCCAGACCGACCGAAATTGCGCGGCTGTCCAGAACTCGGATGACGCACTTCTCTCCGTGCGAGATCGGGAGCATCGAAATTCGCAGGTCGATCTGCTTTCCACTGACATTGGCGCGAATGCGTCCGTCCTGAGGCAGGCGCCGTTCGGAGATGTCCATGTTCGCCAGGATCTTCAGACGCGAGATTATCGCGGGGTGCATCTTGATCGGAGGGGCGGGTTTGTTGAAGAGTACTCCGTCTATCCGGAGGCGGACGTGGAGTTCCTTTTCGCGAGGCTCTATGTGGATGTCGCTGGCGCCTTCGTTGACCGCGGTTGCGATCAGTGAATCGACAAAGTTGATGACAGGTTCGTTTCTGGTCGGTCGCCACGCCGATACAGCATCCTTATTTACCGCACCGGACCCCTGGACAGGCCCCTTGGCGGGCGCAGAGGACGATTCGGGTCCCGGGGACTCTTTAGGGTTGTCCGGTTTATCCTTAGCTTGAACCGATGGGTCGGTAACCCACCGGAAACCTTTGTCAAACGCTTGCGGCAAGAGTCTTTCCTCCGCGTGCCTGCCGGTGCGACAGGGTTTGGTGTTCACTGGGCAATCTTACTGCTTTACTCTAAGTACGTATGTCAGGTCCTTCCGCTTCAGGATGACCTGGCCGTTACCGATTTTCTCCACCTTCCAACCGGCGATTTCCTGACCGACAGTCATTAACTGGTCTGAGATAATGGCCAGCGAGCGGTCGTTGGCAACCACAATCGATTGCAGGCGCAGGGCTTCGGCTTTTTGTACGGCCGTTGCGCCCGGTGTCAAACCGACCGGTTTCACTTCCACAGTCTCCCTGGGCTCGGCCCGCTTGGCGGGAATGAGCACAAACGGATTGTCCTTGAGTTCCTTGAGCGGGACTTGTCTCTTGGCCGTACCGGTAGTCATATCGCGTGCGAGTTCAATCGGGCTCATGTTGGGCTCGTTGGTATTGCGGGTGTCTCCGGCGGTGCTGCCCGAGTCGATCTGGAACTGGTGGACGGCGGTGTTGACTATCGTTTCGCTGGCGATTTCCAGGGCGCCCGCCTTGGTTGTATCGTCATGCATCGACATGAAGTAAACCAGCGCCATGCCCGCCAGAAACAGCACGGCTAGCACGAGATTAGCGCGTTTCTGGGCGTTTGCGGATTCCTCGGCGGACGACGTGCTCTTGGCGGCGTCTATCGCCTGGTGCGTCTGCTGCGATTCGATCGGGGCGGCGGTCTCGTTTTCGGCAAGGAAGTCGCCGTCCAGGCCCGTTTGTCTCATATTTTGGCTGTCCATTGGGTTTCCCCTTTCTTACGCTCAAAGAAAATCGAGAATTCTATGGTGGCTGAGACCTGGCCGCTAAGGCCTTTTTCAGGCTTTTTCAGTGTCATCTGCCTCACGCGCATGATCCGCGATTGGCTTTCCATATCGAGCATGAATGAGTACAGACCAGTGAAACTGCCCTCGAGTTGGATCAGCAGGGGCTGCTCGCCGTGCGGACCGTCGGGGCTTGTGAATTGGTTGTTCTTCCTCGGCGGGATGGTTCGCAGCGACGTCGGTGAGAGTTTGCTGGACTTGGCCAGACGCCATATTTCCTTGACGATCTGGTCAATATCCTTCTCGTCGGGAAGGCGGGATCGGAAGATCGCAACGATCTCCTTGCCTTCGGCGATCTGACTCCTGAGATCTCCGATGGCGCCGGACAACTGCTTCTTCTCGAACAGCCTGTCGAGTTTGGCCTGCTTGGCTGCGATCGCCTGCTTCAGCTCATTCTGGCGCCGGCGGCGAGGTACAAACTCAAGTTGCCAGGCTGCCATCGGAATGGCGAGCAGAACGAGTGCAAAAACAATTTCTCGCGGGCTTGGTTTCATTCTTGTGTTCCTGAATCATTTCGGGCCAGCCTGCCCGGATCACCCCGCTCGGCGCCCGGCGCCACGTTGAGCGAAATGGCCCCCCGCTCGTTAAGGCGCCAGCGATTGGCTATGCTCTTGGTGTCTATCTTCTTGTTCAAGCGGCATTTCAAGCGAAACTCACGCAGCCCCTTGAGGTTTTCCCGGACCCCGTTATTACCTCCGCCGCCGGGCTTGTAGTCCTGCGTGTAGGACAGGCCCACCGATTCGGTTATCCCGCTGTTGGTGAGATTGGCAAGGTAGTGGGCGACCTGGAGATCCGTGTGGGCCAGACCAATAATGTCTACAGTGACCGTCGGTTCTATGCGCGCCGCGGGCTTCGCCGAGGCGCCCTGCTTCTTGGTCGTCTTGACAGTCGGATTCTTGCTGAGGGTCTCGGGCGGATCGAAGCGGGAGTCCAGTTTCACGTGGAGCAGCGTAATCCCGTGCGGGCGCGCGTTTGTCAGAACGGCCAGGATTATGCTCTTTGGTACGGGGTCCTGAAGTTCTTCGATCTGGCGGCGCTTGTCGAGTATCGTCTGTTTCTGGTTCTTGAGGGTCTGCATCTGCGAGATCGTCTGGGCCGCCTGACCGTACGAGCGGTTGAGGTTGTCCATTACCGTCCGGGTCTGACCGGCGTTGTGGCGCGAGACCATCGAGGCGCTGACTATACAGACCATAACCACCACGAACAGGATCACGCACAGGACATTGGTGCGCCGGCCCTGACGCCGTTGGAAATAGTCTTGCGGAAGCAGGTTTATCAGGCTCATGGTGCTTTCTTATGCAGCCGCTTCGACCGAAGCGCCCACGCTCAATCCCAATGCGACCGCCCAATCGGGGCAGCGGGGCGCGCCGGGCTTGGTCTGGTTGGCGGTTGTTTCAGTAGTGTTCTCTGGCAACGAAGCCAGATTGATGTTTTTTATCCCAAGCAGTGGATTACCAACCTGCCCCGACAAACCAAGTCGCACCGATAACTCGTTGCATGCACGGTTGTTGTATGCTCCACCGCCTGTAAATACGACCCGGTCGATGTCACGGGTGCCGCCGACCGATTCACAGTAGTCCAGGCACTGCGTGATTTCCGCCGCCAGTCCCGAAAGGCAATCGATCTGCTGGTCGGCCTGGCTCTCGAAGACCACCTTGGCAAGCTGATCGTCGCCCACGGTGCCCTCAACGTCAGGACCGTCGGGCGCCTGGGCCTCGTCGTCGGCCTGGGGCGCTTCGCCCAGCGTGGTTGTCAAATTCCGTGCGAAGATCATGTTGGGACCACGGGAAATTACTACCTGCGTGCTGGTTGCACCGAGATCGATGAACATGTATGAGCGATCCATGTCGGCCGAGCGGCGAAGCAGCCTCGAAAAACATTCGAGCATCGCACACGCTTCCACGTTCAATCCGACGATCTTGATCTTCGCGTCACGCGCCATTTTCAGGTATTGAGAGGTTATCTCACGCGAAACGCCGAACGCGATTACCTCCACCCTCGACAGCCCGTCTTCGTAGACTTCGTGTCCGGTCATGATGTGCTGAACGACAGTTTCCTGAACGTCAATCGGGTGCCCGAAGAAGATATCGCTCTTGTCCTGGAGCTCCCAATTGATGGCGTTTTTGATCTCCTGGGGGGCTTCGAGGCATTCTCTCGGGATGCTGAGGGGCTGTACGAAACAGTCACGGGCCGGTAGGGCGACGATGCATTTTCGGCCCTTGAAATGGTCGTGTGAGAGTATCTCCTGAACTTCGGCGAAGCGCCGGCGGCGGTCGGCCTGCCGGGCGGAAGAGCCCGATGAAATAACATCTTCAAATCCGGGCGTTTTTGCAGTATCTGCCGCGACCAGCCTGAAGTCGCGAGATGAGCGATCGACCAGGCGCACCTGCGCCAGAGTAACGTTCGCCGATCCCAGATCGACTCCTATAGGCAGGTACGAAGACCTCGCCAAGTGTCCCGCTCCTAACGACATAAGCGATGCTCCTTTAACGGTTCCTCCGGATCGCTCCATCCGAAAAAATATCCCAATGATCTCTCGGGCTGGATCGGCCCAAGGAAGCATACGATACTTACCTTATGTCGGCGAATTCCGGGAGCGTATTCACCTGCGCGCGAGGTTCCTGCGTTTAATTCATTGGAAATTCTCACGACAACCGATCCTGAGGGGGAATGGTTGGTCAAAAACTATTTTTTGACCAGCAAGTTGCTTCACATCTGGTTCACAGGCCGACATGCCTGTGTACCGCTGCCACCTGGCGCCCCCGGGTTGTGCGGGGGGACGAGGTGGCAGCACCGGGCGAAAGGGCGGTGTGAGGGGCTATTTGTGGATCGTGACGAAATCGGCCTCGGTTACTGTCGCTTCCAGATGCAGCATGCCGTCTCGGTAGTCGAAAGTCATTGTTTTACCGCTACTTATCGATCTAATGGTCTTCGGCTTGTAGGGCAGTCGGAGGGCGACTTTCGTGGTCACTTTCGCGTCGTTTGTCCAGTTGATCAGCGTCAGCAGCGTGCCGGTCTTGTTATCTCGAACAAGCGCTTCGACGTGCGGATTGGCGCACGCGACCTGCCGCTTGATATCCGCCGCATCGAGGGCAAGACGCACCAGTTGTGTCGCGGCGGGACTGAAATCGACAGGGTTGTAAATGTGTTCCGCGCCGCCTCGCGCAGCCGGCGCCACGCGCAAGGCCGTTTTCAGATACGCCAGTCCGCCCAGCGTGCCGATCGCGAATGCCTTGCCCTTGCCCGATTTACGCATGGTGACAGCCGCCTTCCCATCGCTCCACGCGGCGATCACCTGCCCTCGGTCCGCTGTGATAACCTGCTTCATGCCGATCGCGTCGATCTTCCGTTTGCCCAGCGTAATCTGGTCGATCGGGCGGGTCAGGGGCAACTCAAGCAGGGGGCGCACGTGATAGAGCGTCCTGATCGTTTCGACCTTTCGGATCCCCAGCAACTTCAGCAGCCCCGTTTCGGGCTCGTTGAACTGGTTGCGGTGTCCGAGCCCCGATGATGCGCAGAACACGCCGCCATCCTTGACCCACGCGTCGAGCTTTGGAACGGCGCGGCCGTTGATCCACTCGCCGGCGAAGTAGACCACGTCATAGTTCTTCAGGGCCTCGCCGGCGATGATGTCGTCTTCGGTTATGAGGTCCACGCGAACCTGGGCGTGTCGAAGCGCAAGGTACAACGCCTGCTGGTCCTTCCTGCAGATGGTCTGCAAAAGTTTGGCTGGCGCGTTTGCGCACCTGGCTGCAAACTCATCGTCTTTGGCGTCGACCCTGGTGTTGTTTTCGTTAATGTCGGTGGCCTTGCCGGTTATGATCGCGACCCGCGCTGCCCGCCGCCGCGAGCCTATCAGGAGGTCTTCGACGGCGGACGTATCGTAAATCGACTCGAAGATCGCCCGGAACGTGTCGGTGTATCCCCAGCTTACGTAGTTTTCGGAGTACTGCTCCTGGGGCGCCACCCAGAAGTTATCTATGTGTTTGGCCCCGGCGCCTATGGCATAGAGCATGTTGCGGCGGAAGTTTCGCGCATCCTGGGCCGGGGCGTGCGGCATGACGTACATGTGGATCGGCTGCTTGTTGTACTTGACGGCGCAGTGGGCGCGTGCCAGGAGGAACGCGAAAATCTGCGGCGGTTCGCCCATCGAGAAAATGTAGTCTTCCGTCCAGAACATCGTCATGGCGTTGTGCTTGAAGGCGTCGATCCACTGCAGATTGCTCCCGTAGTACGCCACGCCGTGGTGGGGCGAGAAGTTCGCCCCGGTGAGCACCTGCGGCCCGTAGGCCTGTTCAGCGACGTGGGTCATCTCGCGATAATGCTCGAACCGCTGGTGGGCGCTGAATATCTTCGAGTACCACGAGAGGCGCGCGTTGGCGTTGAAGGTCGCCTTCTCCGGTTCCACGCCGCCGAGATCCCTGGCGTCCAGGCCGCGTGCCTTGAGCCATTTGCGGAACAGCGGCGCGAGTTTGGGGTCCTTGAAGTTGATGCTCCCTATATGGATTTCGTCGCCGAAACTCGCGACGCGATGTTTAGTGCGTTTGGCGCCGAGGCCTGCGGCGTGTTTCCTGATCGCCGCGGGATTCCTGACGTGCTGGAAGTAGCCGTCGACGTCCAGATGTTCATACGTGTCAGGTAGTTGCGTGTTATAGCCCAGCGCATCCTTGAAACGCATCGCCCACGGTACCTTACCGCGACTCAAGGCCCCGAAGAAGGCGATGTGCCTGGGCTTGTGGGCGCAGGCCTTTCGCCACTGCTTCTTCGACGCGGCGATAAGCTCGTCGGCGATGTCCCGCGAGAGTCTCAGGCGCTTGCCGGGGTCCCAGGTGATCTCCAGCGGGAAGTTGATGCTCTCGCCGCTGGGTACCTCCAGCCGCCCGATTATCCGCTTGCCGCCGGGCGCCAGCGCCACCTCGACGGGTATCTTGTCCGCACCTTTGACAGTAACTCGCAGGCCCTCGTCGGTGACCAGTCGCACCACGCGATTGATACCGAACCACGGGCTCCACTTACCCGCGGCGACCGGCTGGGCGGGGAATGACCCCTTCGCCGGTCCGCAATGCCACGAATGATGCCCGAAGTTGGTATGGAGGTCGACCTTCGCCGCGGCGGCGCTGGTATTCCGGAAGCGCATGAATATCCCCGTTGCGTCGAGTGCTTCAAACATGAAGGGGCTCTTGGCCTGCCCGTGTTTCTGAAAACCGTCGCACGTGTCGCGGTGGTCGGTGGTCAGCAGCACGAAATCGACGTACCGATTACCCGCCGGTTTGGCACTGGCCAGCGTGGTCAGGCGGATCTCCGCGGCGCCTGCCTTCAGGGCGACCGGCCCGCGCGGGGCCTCGGCGCAATCGTGATCCAGCCCCCACGGCCACCAGGTCTGCGCGATGGGCTTCAGCCCGTATGCCCCGCTGAAACTCCAGAGCCTCGGGTTTTTGGCTTTACCGTAATCGTAGCTGAATACTTTCTTTCCGTTCTGAAAGATCTCCACGCGGTGCTCGTAGTTGTAGTAGGGCGGCGACTGGTATTTGCTCCACACACGGAAGGAACCGGTCGCCGAAATCGCAACCTCCTGCCGCGCAACTGAACCGGCGCTGCCGGCCGGGGCCCCAAGCAGCCCCCCGAACGTCGACCACATCCCGCCGTAGATATGGCTGCCGTAGCTCTCCTCCTGATGCGTTACCTTCCATCCCTTCCCGTCGCCGACGGTGAATCGCTCACCTTCAGCCACAATGATCGTGGCCTTAAGTCGTGGCGGTTCCTTCTTCGCCGCAGTCGCCATCGCAGCGCCCAGAAACACAATCACACCCATCGCAATCGCAGCCTTGCGCATCATCCCACGCTCCTGAATTCAGGATTCTCCCGACGAACACTCACGCCCACGTCGAAGATCCGCCATGACGGAACCACCGCGGGCCGACCGGGGTGATTCTACCGATGTTTCCAGACGTGAGCGACCATATTCTCTGGTGAAAAGTACGTGTTTAGCCCGGACAAGAATGGGGCGTTATGCTGTGAAAACAGCGATGTTATCGCAATATCTTGTCGGGGGATGGTGCGGGGAGTACAATCAAGTGTCGGAAACCACTGAAAGGGCGAAGCGATGAAACGAGCAGTGACAATCGTCGGCATGCTGTTACTCACATTCGCCATATCCTGCCGGAAAGCGGACACCAGCGGGCAGGCCGCCGGCGATACCGGCGCCAAAACGAAAGCGATTCCTGAAACCGCCGGCGCCGAAACCAGGGCGGTTGATCCTCTCGATGAATGTCAGACGCTGATCGAAGCGGCGAGAAAAGTAAACTCAATCGACACCAAGGCCGCGATGGCGGCGTGGGACGAGGCCGCTGAACGCCTGCACGATTGCATGTACACTTCTAATCAGGTCTATTGGTTGCAAATGAACGCTGAGGTCGAAAAGGCCCGGGCGAAGATCGCGAAGATGAAAGCGTTCCAGAAAAAGTGATTGATGATCAGTAATCAGTGATGAAGTTAACGGCGACGGCGTCCCGACGCAGTCGGGAATGTTGGCTCCTTATTTCGACTTCGGCGGGAGATACTGGGGGACTTTCATTGTCTCGCCGTCTTTCAGGGCGGACTGGTGGGCCACTATTCCCCCCGCGGTCATCGACAGGGCCTCGTAGATGTTAACCAGGGGTTCGCGGTCAGCCAGGATCGACGTGATGAACTCGTCGGTTAACCGCCCGTGCGAACCGCCGTGCCCGCCGCCGGGTACTCCGGGCGGAAGCGCCGGGCGGGTAATGTCAGGCAGCTTCTTGACCTTCCCGGAGTAGCGAGTCCCGTTCATGGAGCCTTTCTCGCCGAAGACTCTGCCCGCCTCGGCGTGATAACCGATCACCGACTTGCACATGCACTGGCGCGACGTTCCGCCCTCGGACGTCCGGAACAGGGCGATTTCGTCGGTGAACTCGTTCTTGTACCTGTTGGCGCCCGGTTTGAAGGCGTCGAATCCCGCGCGGAATCCGGCGCACGAGACCGACACGAATCGCTTGCCCGTGACGCCCACGTAGTATGCCGTCGAGTGCGTGGGATACCACAGCGGCGGGCTGCCGATCCGCCAGCCCTTGTACGAGTCAAGCGGCGTGGACCGGTAGTGGAAGTACTCGCCCTCGGAGTAGACCAGGCGCCCGAACCCGCCGGCCTGGTATATCTGACGCATTCCCCAGCAGTCTTCGCGGAAGCAGGAGGTCTCGGCCATCATGTACTTCAGGCCGGTTTTCTTTACGGTCTCGAGCAGCTTTTCGCCCTCTTCGATCGAGCCGAAGGTAGCAGGTACCGCTGACATGACGTGCTTTCCGTTCTTCAGGACCTCGATGCTGTGGCGCGCGTGGCTCGGCGCGTCGGTGGCCACGAACACGGCCTCGATCTTGGGATCCTTTACCAGCACTTCCAGCGATTCGTAGGACTTGGCGCAGCGGCAGGCCTTCATGAGGCCTTTTCGCCTCTCGGGTATCAGATCGCTGACGGCGGCGACCTCGACGTTGGGATGGTTCTGGAAGCCGAACTGGGCGCCGAACTTGCAGAACCCGTATCCGACGATTCCGACGCGGACTTTGCGGTCGGCGGCTGGGCGCCACTTCTTCTTCGGGGCGTTCTGTGCGGCCGCCTGCTGCGCCGACGGTCCGGCCGCGAGCGTCGTACCCAGCGCAGCGGCGCCCAACGCACCCAGGAAACCGCGGCGGTCAACTGCGAAATTGCTCATAGGTCTATCTCCCTGCGACTATGGTTTACCGGGATTCTAGGATGGCGCCTGCGCCCGCGACCATCGCGGGCCGTTAGGGATGATGGTATCACAGTTCCCGCTATTCGCAAGCCCCTTGTCGGCCCGCGCCCTTCGACAGGCTTACGGCGACGACGTACGGTTTTAGCCACGGATAGCACGGATTACACGGATGTGGTAAAGGCTACGGCGACGTCAACGGCTTTTTTTTCTACCACGGAATACACGGAAAGCACGGAAATGTAACGGCCACGGCTTGTCCTGAGCTTGCCGAAGGGCGACAACGACATATTTAACCACGGATAGCACTGATAGCACGGATGGTTAACGGCAACGGCAGCGGAATAAACAATTTTGCGGTCTTCGGCGGAGTTCCGCTTTCACTTGTCGCGGAGCGACGGTTCTGCTCTTGCCGTGACGTAGTCCGCAGGGCGAAGACGGGACCCCAACTGCCTCGTTAACGTTTTGTCAGGTACTGATAGAGTAGCCCGATCAGCATTAGGGTCAGGGTGATATTGAATGCCTTGCTCCCGCCATGTTTCTTTTTTCCAGAGCCACCCCAGTACAGCCAGGCCACCAGCGTTGGGAACAGAATGAATGCTGATGTACCCCCCGCAAATCGTGCGAACTGAATTGAGGTTACACCATCATTCTCCATGAAGAACTTTGCGGCCGATAACACTGCAACAATTCCAAAGTATAGAAGATTGGTTTCCGAAAGCGAGAATCGATGATGTTCGCTTTCTTCCTGATCGTCGCATGGCGGCTCCGGGAGTGGCGGGGGGGCGGTTTCCTGCGGATCCGTAGGTATTGGTTCCTGGTCACCTTCCCGGGAGGGAGCATTATTATCGAAGTTATCTGACATATTCTCACCCATTCGTCATTCCACACAGAACAGAATAGAAAAATCCCTATTCGCTGAGGACCAAACCTGATTAATCGATATAGTCTGCCACGCCCAAACCGCCATGTCAATCGCGCCTGGGACGATCCCGGAAATTTAGTAAGGCGTTCCTGGAATTTCAGATGACTACCAGCTACAAAAGAAGATAAAATGATTCTGACCCGTTCTATATCTCGGCTTGTTTGCATGCTTCACTAGTTGCCTAATATTCACAGAAGGAGTATCGGTCTGCCCCCTATCCACAACATTGAATCTGATCTTCAAACTCTCGTAAAGAGAGGACAGGCAGGACTCGTTTCCCCGGACGACAAGGCATACTCTCGGACTCTCAGAGATCTTGTAGATGCGATACGAGCAAAACAACTGGTTCCGTTCACAGGGGCAGGTATTTCATTCCCGTAATGGTAACAACAGCGACCGTTCGTTTCCCGCCGGACTTCTCGTGGTCCTTGAGAACGAAGTCATTGAACTCGATTGACTTCGGATTATCCCTCTGAGCGGGACGCATCACGATATCGAGTTTTTGTGCCAAGAACAGATTGGCGTCTCGCGAAGGAAGGAACTTGACCCCTCCGAACTCCCATCCACTGCTATCTATCTCACCAAAGCCTTCGACGCCCAAGAAAACTGTCCAAGATGTCATCGGAACATCGCACAACGTCTTCCGGAGACCTACTTTAGCAGCTTTGACTCGACTGTCGAAATCATCGCCTACTTTGCGCGACTCTGGATCGATGACCCTGTCACCCTCCCGAAAAAGAAAATTCCAACACAGATTACTCACGGCCGCTCGGGTGTATCTTGATTTGATATGCTCGACCAGGGACAAGCCGTCCACGATCTCCCTGAACACATCCTCGAAGTCTCCAGAAAGGCTGGACATCGATTGCGTCATGACAAATGCTGTCACGCTGTCATCTTTGGGCCCAGGGAAAGCAGTGGGGCCCTGTGCCTGCATTTCTTTAGCGAGATAACAAAGCGTATCAAGATTCTTGTCGACTCCTGCTTCTGTTTTCTTTTTTTTAGCCACTCTTATCCTCGTGCGATTCAAAGTGGGGAACGCTTTACTTAATGATTGGTGCCCCAACCCACGACTGTCAGATGGGACCCGTCTTCGTTCTGTGAACTTCGGTCTTCGCCGTTGGCTTCGTCCTGACAAGCCGTCGTGGCTTACAGCAGCTTTTTCGTTCCAGACCACAAACGACGTTATGATTGTCGATGTTTGATAAGCTGGAGGCAAGGGGAAAAGGCGTGGCAACTGGGAACTGGGAACTGGCAACTGGCGACGGAGCACGGCGAAGTCGCTTAACCATCCATACGCCGTTGCCTTTACCATATCCGTGCTATCCGTGTCATCCGTGGCAAAAGATGCTGTTGTCGTGACCGTAACATTTCCGTGTCTTCCCTTCGACTTCGCTCTCTTCGACGCGCTTCTTTCGACTGCGACAGGGCAAGCAAGCGGGTCGGAGCTTCCGCACTCCAGATTCTCACTTCCCCTCTGCGAATACCAGTCTATCGGCCTTTTTGGTGTTCAGAGTTACGATACCGTTCTTGTCTTGCGTGAGCGGTTTCGAGTTTGCTCTTATTGTCTTCCACGGACTCAGTAATTGAAGTTTCCCGCCGTTTGGGGAGACTATTTCCAGTTTCACTACCTTACCGCCTTTCCATTCGGCGGAGACGACAAACCCTCCTTCCGCTCTGAGGCCGGAGAACCTGGCGTCCTTGTCGGCCGGCCAGCAGGGGAATACTCTGATCTTCCGCCCGACGCTTTGCAGGAGAAACTCGTTCACCAGGCCGGTCAGACCGATCATTTCCTGCATGAACGTTCCGTGGGCCCAGGGGAATGCGATGAACCCGTTGGGCCTTTCGCGGGGCAGGAACCACTTCCTGGCCTCCGTGAAGCCTTCGGGCATGGAGAGGCGAGCCCTTGCGATATTGAACATTATGTGAGAGTTATCGCCCGTGCGGCGCGTGTCCCCGATCGTACGCCTGAACAGTTCCTTCTGCGATTCGGGAGAGAACCAGGTCACCTGGTCGCCCGGGAAGACCGGCGTCGCGGGAACTTCTATGTTATGGCGGGGGACCTGCCTGTATTTGCATCCGGACCAGTCGACGACGACGGATTTACCGGTGGCGTCGTTGGCGGTAGGGTAGTCGGGCAGGAGTGCTTTGTACTTGCGACATTTTGCGACCAGTTTTTTATCAGTATCGACGTTTAATTCACCGGCGGCCTGGATGAATGCATCGAATGTGTAATGAACGTAGGCGATGTCGAACGGGCAATTGCAGATGCCCGGGGCGCCGTGCTCGGGGCTGTAGGATGGGCCCAGGCGAATCTTCCCTTTGTCGTCCTTCTTGCATTTTTCCATGAACGAGGTGTAGAACCCGGCGCCCTGGCGGAGCGTGGGGTAGATTTTTGCTTTCAAATATTCCGCATTCGGATCGCAAAGGTGCTTGTGCCACATGCTCTGGATGGTCATCCCGACCATCCCGATGGTCAAACCCCAGGGATTCATTGACATTTGACGCTTGTTCTTGGACTTGCAGGCGGCTGGGTCGGGTTCGTGGAGGAACGAACTTATCGGGAAAAACACACCGTCGATCCCGTAGGTTGCCCTGGCGAGGTATTTGAAGCGAGGGAGCATGTCGTCGACGTAGGAGATCCACGGGTCGGTCAGTTCGGAGTGGTTTGCCGCAGGCAGCGGCCAGAACGCCTGCCAGGCGTTGTAATTGTGATGGAAGTCGGCGTGCCAGGGCGTATTGTCGGTGGCAAGCGGGGGCATGAGGGCTACCGGGGCGCAGCCCGGCTTGCATACTGTTTTGGCGAAATAGAGCATTCGATACCACCATCGCTGCATCACCTCGTCGTCGAGCGCGACACCGCTTTTGGACCAGAATCTGTTCCATGCCCGCTCGTGTGCGGCGATGAGCTTGGCCTCTTCCTGTTGGAGCGTGTCGCGTGCCAGGGCGACAGCCGTCTTGAGTACGTCGCCGGTTTTGATATCGTGCGAAGTGACGAGCGAGGCGGCTTTTAAGTTCCCTTTGCTGCAGAGGGCGATTGCGTATTCCATCCCCTTGTAGTCGATATCGCCGGGCATTTCCATCAACAGCCAGGAAACGCCGTCTGTCTTGCCGGTCCTGGCGGGCGGCAGGGTGGTGGCTTTGATCTCTTCGATGGCGACGGCGCCAGGCGTATCGATCAGGACGACATTCTTGTCGTGCAAAACTCGAACATGCGTCGCTTTACCGTTCGACGGTTTAATCAATGCGACTGCTTTCTTGATATCCAAATGTGCTTGTAACGACTTGCTCCCAAGCGGGCCAAATCGCAATGCCCCCGCACAACGCGGCTGGGGATAAAGCTTTCTGTAACTTGGCGGGGCGCCTCGCGAGCCTGTGATCTTGCCGTTTGCGATGTCAACTTTGGGAAGAGGTCCGTCCTTGGAAGTGTCGATGCGAGCATCCCATATATCGTTCTTGGTGATTCGCATGAACAAGCCGCCGGTTTTCCGCCAGAGGACGCCATACAAGTCGCCATTACCGAGCATCAGACTCTCAGTGTTCCCATTATTCATGGTTTTTAGCGTCACGTCGCAGGCCGCCAACGCGTCAGGGAATGGGGTGCTGTGTTTGGCGGGCCGGTCGGCATTAACCAGCATTGCATTTGAGCAGACAACCCAACACGCCACCGCAACAGTTGGTATCTTTTTCATGGTGAAGAAACTATCAGCATCGCCCTGGCGGGTCAAGATTCGGAGGGCGGCGGGGCGCTGAGAATAGACTCCCGTGCCATCGTCCGCCATTCGGAGACATGGTCACACCCGCTCGACCTGTGACACCCTCTCAGAGGTCGGACTCACGTGGAATCAGCACTCTCTAAATATCACATAAAAGCTTATGTAACAAGTATTTGTAGCACGCAACCGCGATTGGTTCTCGCTGCGGGGGATCGTATTGGCGGTGGGTATCGCCGGCTGGAACTGTGAACCAATTGTGACACCCCCAAATCAGCTCGGGCGAGGGCGGCTGGAGATATTTTTTGCAGATGCCGATGACGTTTCTATCGAAGCGCCCTATACTTCTGCGTAACTTCTTGGAGGCCGGGCAGTATCAATGAGCGGCGAGCGTAGACCGAACATCCTGTTTGTCTACTGCGACCAGCATCGACCCGACTGGCTTGGTTGCGCGACGGAGTATCCCAGCGATATTCCCGTTCGCACGCCGAATCTCGATCGACTTGCTGCCGGGGGCGTCCGTTTCACCAACGCCGTATGCCCATCGCCGCTCTGCTCACCGTCGCGGGTATGTCTGGCGGCGGGCAAGGAATACCACAATAACGGCGGCGTGGCCGATAATCTGCAATGTTACGCCTTCAGTAACGAGACGTTCTACACGCGGTTGCGGGATGTGGGCTACTATACGTTCCAGGCCGGTAAGTTGGACCTCTCGAAGGGTTTGGACATACCGTTTTCGCTGCCGAGTTCGAAGCTCAAGCACGGGCGGTTGAGCATGGACGAGCTTGGTTTCCGCGAGATGCTCGGCGTGATCGGCAGGTGGGCGGAGCGATACGATCATTATGCCTTTCCGATGGACCCGTACGAGGAGTACTTGGAGCGACGCGGTCTGTTTGACGTGAACATGCGTGACATGTCCA
The DNA here is from genome assembly GCA_016782885.1 of Phycisphaerae bacterium. Lineage (GTDB taxonomy): Bacteria > Planctomycetota > Phycisphaerae > SM23-33 > SM23-33 > BS750m-G57. Next base: position 17,836 of record JADHXQ010000027.1, read on the forward strand.
GCCGCAAGCATCGTCGCTGCTCTCGATACCTGACGACGCCCACGGAACTTCCCGACGAGTACTACAAGGACAACTGGATAACGCGGCGCGCGATAGCGATGCTCAACGAAGCGCCGCCCGATCGCCCGTGGTTCCTGCAGTTGAACTTCGATAACCCGCACGATCCCAGCGACATAACGCGGCGGATGGAGCAGCAAATCCGCTCCCGCGATATCCCAGGTCCGCACAATCCCGGTGACGAGTTTACCTCGGACAATCATCTGGCGATGCGGCAGAACTATACCGCCCAGGTGGAGAACAACGACCGCCTGATCGGTGTCGTCCTGGAAGAACTCGCCGCCCGCAGAGAACTGGACAACACGCTGATAGTCTACACCAGCGATCACGGTGATATGCTCGGTGACGGAGGTATGTTTGGTAAGGGTAGATGGGGATGGCAGTCGTCGGGCGTTCCGCTGATCGTCAGTGGTCCGGGCGTGGAGAGCGGGGCAGTCAACACCGATCCGGTGACGAATCTCGACCTGGCTGCAACGTTTCTGGATTACGCGTCAGCGGGGGTTCCCGACGACTACGATTCGATCTCGATGAGGCCTGTCCTGGCCGATCCCACCGCCCGCGTCAGGGACCACGTGATCTCGGGGATCGTCAACGGGCCCGCCAGGGCGTGGCGGATGGTGTTTGACGGGCGATACAAGCTTGTCCGCGACAGCCGCGCCAACGGTCCGAAGCTCTTTGACCTGACTGACGATCCGTTTGAGGAAACGGACATTGCGGTCGGCCATCCTGAAATGGTCCGCCGGCTCGCCGAATTCCTACCCGAATACGAGCCGGTGACGCCCGAACCGTACGTGATGGTCCGTCCCGATCCGCTGCATCCGGGCGCCTACAACGTTCACGCCGGCGCCGCAAGCAGCGTCGCCAACCCCGTTTACAGTGTGGAAGTGTACCACAATTCCCGGTCGGTCGGTGAGGTCCGGACGAATCTGGCGATCATAAACATACCGGATCTCACTCCGGGGGTGCATGCCTTCAGAGTAGTCATTCCCGACGAAGGGCTGACCGCCGAGACCGAAATCGTCGTGACCTGATCCCCCAACCGCCGGGCGTTTTTTGTTCAGGTCCAGAATCCCGTCGAGAAGTACACGTATATCCCGGCGATTATCGCCAGGATCGCTGCTGTGACCGCCACGTCGAAGAAGGTCCAGCTCTCGCGGAGTTCCTTGCGGTCGGCGGCGGTCATCGAACCGTATGTAAGCCCGCTGATCTTCTCCGCCGACTGCCTGGGCGTCAGGATCGAGACTACCACTATCGTAACCACGCTTATACCGAACAGCAGCAGCGAGAAGTAAAGCCAGTTCATCGCCCCGAACGGGCCAACCATCCACAGACCGGGTATCTGGTCGTTGGTGATCTGGCAGGCGAGTTTCGCCATAGCCAGCGAGAAGCCCACTATCAAACCGGCCACCGCGCCGGCGGAGTTTATCCGCCTTGAGAACAGTCCCAGCAGGAACACAGCCGTAATCGGCGGTCCGAGATACGCCTGCACGGTCTGCAGGTATCCGTAGAGTCCGAACTTCGAGACCATCGGCATGATCGGTATCCACATGATCCCCAGCGCCACCACCACCCCGGTGGCCAGCCGCCCGACCGTCACCAGATGCCTCTCGGAGGCTTCGGGATGCAGCTTTTCGTAGATATCGATCGTGAACAGCGACGAGCACGAGTTGAACAGCGAACTGAGCGAACTCATCAGTGCCGCCAGCAGCCCGCCGACCACCATGCCGCGAACGCCGGCCGGAAGGAGTTCGGTCACCAGCGTCGGGAAGACTTTGCCCTCGACGATCTTTCCGGTTACCGCGTCCACGGGAAGCGTGAGTTGCCCGTTGGCCTGCAGGGCCCAGGCGATCATCCCCGGTACGAGGAACACGAGCACCGGCGATATCTTCAAAACCGCCCCCCAGATAGTCGCGCGTCGGGCGGTCTTGATGTCCCTTGCCGCCAGGGCGCGCTGAACGATGTACTGGTCGGTGCACCAGTACCATATGCCCACAATCGGGGCGCCGAACAGCACGCCCACCCACGGAAAATCGGGATCGTCCCACGGACGCCACAGGCTGAAATTCTCCTTGTTGGCCGACACCGTCGTACGGAGGACCTCCCAACCGTTCGTAATGTCCCAACCGCCGAGTTTTGACAGCCCGATCAACGTCAGAGTGGTCGCCCCGACCAGCAGGATTATCGCCTGGATAGCGTCGGTCCAGACAACCGCCCTCAGCCCGCCGAAGATCGTGTAGACGCCCGTCAGGACAACCGTCAGCAGCGCCCCGGTCCAGAACGGGTCCATTCCGAATATCGAAAGTTCCGGAAGGATGGTCGCTATGACCATTCCGCCGGCGTATACGGTCACCGAGACTTTGGTGAACACGTACGCCAGCAGCGAAACGATCGTCAGGATCCCGCGGGCGGTGGCGTTGAAGCGTTTCTCGAGAAACTCCGGCATGGTGAACACGCCCGATCGCTTGTAGAACGGTATGAATACCCATCCGAGCATCAGCAGGCACCAGGCGTGCAGCTCGTAGTGCGCCATCATCATCCCGCTGGTCGAACCTGATCCCGCCAGGCCAACAACGTGTTCCGAGCCGATGTTTGAAGCGAACAGCGACCCGCCGATGGCGAACCATCCGATGTTTCTGCCGGCAAGGAAGTAGTCTTCCGAAGTCCTCTGCTTTCGGCTCGATAGCCACGCGACCACAGCGATTATGGCGAAGTATATCCCAATAACAGTCCAGTCCAACCAGGCAAGCTTATCGGCTTGGGCGGTAATCGCTGCGATCATGTTTTCACCTTTTTATCCAATGTGTGAATAGCTTGATTGCATGGCTTATACCGTGTATTGGGCCTGACTACAAGCCTTACTGCCGCATGGGAGGCGGCGCCGATGTCGCCAGGCGGCGGATGATCGTGGGATGCCCACCGGGCGGGGCAATGAACCAGTGGACCCTTGACCCTTCTACGTCAAAGCATTACGGATTCGGTCATACTCGCGGCAGACTTGGACGAGGGAATCCGGCGCATCGGTCAATTCCGTCTGATTCCTACAGTGATTCGCCAGCTTGTCGATGAGCCCGTGAGCGTTTGATTCGCACTTTGTGAATTGATATTTCGTTTTGTATTTGTCGGTTTCATTGACATCGTTGCCGTCCAGATACGCCAACCATGTCTCAATATGGCGTTTGGGTATTACATGAACGATCTGTTCATTGTCCTGGCGAACCGGGAGGCCGGCGGACGTTGCCTGCGAATCCAGTTGGTCGTGGCGAGCCTGAACGGTTTTCTTGTCAGCGTCAATGATCACAATCAGGACGGTCGAAGCGGGGCGGGTGCGGAAGGCTTTCAACTCCTTGGCGTACTTCTCACGAACGTGCTGCTCGCCGCTGCCTTTGCCTTCTGGATAGTCGATGACTGTGTATACACGATTATTGACACCGCACTTCTTCAGGAAACGCGATACAAAGACGTCCTGCAGCTTGTCCTCGCACAGAATGGTGATCCTAGACGCTTTGCTCATCGTCCCACCCTCGTTCCATGGTTTCCGCCGGCGTCAATCCGGGTGTCGTGGGATACGGAAGGGTTACAGTATGCGCTCCCTGCTTTCGCGAGAACCACACTTCTTTGCCCCGAGCCATATGGTTTACAATCGTCGGGTGATGAGAAATCAGAATCGCCTGTGCGGCGTGATCTTCACAGAGCTCCTGTAATTCGGTCAGCCAGGGCTTAATCTCTCGAAGAGAGACAAAGTTGTCCGGTTCATCAATCAGGAGTACGGAATATATCTTCTTGCGCATCGCCTCCAGGATGGTATAGAGAACGAGCAGTTGCCGCTGCCCGTCAGAAAGGTCCGCGAAGTCAAACAGATTATCCTTGTTGTTAATGCGGAATTTGGCTGTGAGCCTGCGGAATTCCCCTGAGTCCTTCAGGCTGAGTTCTTCAAATCCGGGAAGAACGTGCTGCAAGTATTCTCTGGCCTGGTATGCGATGCCGGGGTCCTCCTGGAGGAGGTGGCGATACCACTGGGCGAAATTCTCCGCATACCGCGACAGGCTTCGCGTTTCTGTCTCCGCGACCTGTTTGACAACCAGCGGAACCGGCTGGACGATGAGCCACCTCCTGACTTCTTCCCTGAATCGAATCAACGGTCCGTTATCGTTGCGTTCGGCGACTGTGGAGATCATTGAACGGTTCCAATCCGCCGAGAACTTCGTTCCTTCCCGCGGAGCCTTGGTTTGGCGATCGATTTGGTACAAATGGGCGTCCTTACCATCAAATTGATAGAATGTATTCCCATTCCATGTCAGTTTCTCGGTTCCGATTCGGTGGCGACGCTCAGCGAGGTTGTACTGGATGGTTAAGGCGTAAGTATACTCCTCGCCTCCGATGTCCAAAGTTACCCCAAACTCCTGTTCCCCGTGCTTCTCGCGGGATATCCAGGATGTCAATGACGTTTCGCTGAAGATATCTTCCACATGGTCCCCGCTCAGCACTCGCTGAATGCTCCGCAGCGCGTCCAGAACGGATGTCTTGCCTCCCCCGTTATCGCCCACCCACAGTTGAAACGATTCCGCGTTCATGCGGAAATTCACCAGGCAGCGATAATTGTTAATGTAAATCTCTTTGATCATAGTCCACCTCGTCACCCGTGTGGATTCGATTCGGAACGCCGGTGGTGTGATGCGGCCCGCGGGGGGCCACGCTTCTTACCACTCTCGCCATGCCCAAAGCATACAACCTTTCCCATCCATGTCAATGATCTGCATAGTCTCTGCAAAGCCGACGCGGTCGGGCAGATGGTTTACGTTTTAGTCCGGGGAGATGGTTTACATGTTTCCCGGCCATCAGGCGTTCCTTGTTGGCTGTTGAGTGTTTGCCGGTATCATTCCCGAGTCTTCGAGTGATTAATAGTCACTATGGCAAGAAGCGGTGGCCGAAGGACCTGGAACCGGCGCAAATCGACAAATGCTTAACCAGGAAAGAACTTGACCATCCTGTCAAGCAGAAGCCCCACGTTAGAGAAGTCGTGACGCGCGATGCTTATTATTTCATGAAAATGCGGGAACGCATGAAGTCCCAACTCTCCGGATGCTAAGCTCACCACGGAACTCCCCGCGGGCTCTATTCCTCGTCGGGGGCAACGAGGGGTTCTATCTGTCGGATCAGTTCTGGCACGTCATTTTGTGCCGCGTCCGACACCTTCGCCAAATCGATGTTGAAGTATTCGTGGATGAGGCGATGTCGCATGCCGACGATCAGAGGCCACGGCACTTCGCCGTGCAGAGTCTTGAATTCGCTTGTGATCGGATTGGCGGCCTCGCCTATCACCTCCAATCGCTTCACTACCGCGTCCTGGAGGATGCGGTTTTGCTGAAACTCTTCCTCTGTAACGTCCTTGACGTACTGCGACACGCGACGCGCAGCCAGCAGCATATCCAGCAGCCATCCCTCGTCACGCGACATGGACGGCCTCCAGCGATTCCAGGATATCGCGACGACGGATGTAGTTTTCGCTTTGCTCCAAGACAGCCCTTTCAATCAGATCGACGTCCCGCCCGAGGAGTTGACCGAGTTCCTGTTCCATTCGCACCATGTCGAACAGGCTGTGGGCGGCGCCCGCGGCGAATTCCACCAGGACATCGACGTCACTGTCCGGGCCGAAATCGTCCCGCAGCACCGAGCCGAACAACCACAGTTTCTTGACCTGATGCTGCTCGCAGAAGGTGGCTATCTCTTCTCTTGGTAGTTGGAGGCGAACCATGCTGCACCGTTGTCCTATATGGCGTTCCGATGTCGTTGACCTCTACAAATACTATTATACATTCGCGGTTCCATCGAGCAAGGAGATTCGCCGGCCAACGCCGCCTTCCTCCCATTGTCGAAGATTCCACATTTTGGCGGCGCGCCGCGGGAGTAGTGAAAGCGTAATTTCGTAGACTCCCCTTGGTTAGTTAATGGTTTTGCTTACTTAATCTGTGGGACACCATCAATAGTGTTATGCAGTCGTATTGCATTGTGGCGTTTCAGGTGATGCGGGACGTGAAGCTACAGCGCCCGCCACGTTTCGGGGCGCAGGGCGTCTGGTCCCCGGTTTTGTGCTTCGTCGATGGCCGTCAGGAGCGAGGCTTTGTCCCGGGACAGGACGCCGGCAAGGGGCAGGTAGTTCGATGCGTGGTTCGTGCGAAACACGCAGCGCGACAGGCGCTGGTCTGTGTGCTGGATGACCGTCCTCAGTTCGGTCAGCAGACCCTCGGGCGGAGGCAAGCGGAAATCGCCCGCTTTCGCCTGGCGGTGCAGAGGCGTACCGGGCACGAGCATCAAGGTGAGCATCGAAAGGTAATGCGGATCCATCGCGCTGACCACCCGCCCGGTTTCGGCTGCGTGCTGAGCCGAGAGCTCGACCCCGCCGAGACCCAGCAGCGCGATCACCGAGACGCGGATTCCGGCGCGTTTGGCTTTGTGTACGGCTTCGATCATCTCGGCAGCGGTGGCGCGTTTTTCGACCCGCCGCAGGACCTCGTCGCTCCCGCTCTCGAGGCCGAGGTAGACGATCTGGAGTTTCTTCCGGTTAAGGATCGACAGTTCGTTGTCACTCTTGGCGAGGATGTCGCGTGCCGAGGCGTAAATTCCCACGCGGCGAAGGAGGGGCAAGGCTTCGCTCAGCGCGTCGAGGATGGCGGCCAACCGCGGGGCGGGCATGACCAGTGCGTTTCCATCGGCGATAAAGACGCGGGGCGTGTGGGGAAGACGCCGACCGGCCAGGGCGATGTCCTCGAGCACTTCGTCCATGGGACGCATGCTGAACGGCTTGTCCGAGTATGTTCCGCAGAACGTGCAGCGGTTGTGTGAGCAACCGAATGCGGCCTGCAGAATGTAGCTGTCGGCCTCGCTGGGAGGGCGGATGACCATACCGGAGTATCGCATGGGCGAATCATACGTTCACCGAGTCGCTTTGGCAACGGCCATGGCCCGGCGTCAGGATTCCAGCCTCGCCCGCGCAAAGACGAGTGGGGCTTTGGATTTGCGCAGGCGTCGCGGACGGGTTTTTCTTGTGTTGCGCCGCAGAGAGGGTTCTAATCAGGGCGAGACAAAAGGGAGTCCGATGATGAACAGATTATTTTCCCGTATTTGTATTGTGATCGCTGTCGCGCTGGTATTTGGGTTTATGGTTTCGGGCGCTTCGGCCGGGTGGATATCGTCCGGCGCGAAGGTCGAGGTCAGTTCCTCGTCGCAGTGGAACAAATACCCCGCTGAACTGGTGACGCAGAAGACGCCCGTTGCGAAGTTCATCTGGGCGTTCCATACCGAACAGGAGCAGAATCCCTGGGTGATCATCACGCTGAAGAAGCCTCAGGCGATTGCGGGTTTCGAGATCATCAACCGCATCCAGGGAGATACGAAAAACTGGCGCGCCCTGGCGCGCGACCTTACGATGTGGGTCTCGGACGACAAGAAGGCCTGGAAGCGGGTTTGGCAAACGAAGCAGGGACAAGACGTCTGGGCGGTGAATCTCGACAAGCCGGTAAAGGCCCGCTACGTCAAGCTCAATCTACCGGGCAAGTTCGGCCCGCGGTACTTCCATCTCAAGAGCGTCAAGCTGTTCGACACGAAGGTAGACACGAAGTCAAACGTGGTCGACACCAGGGGCGGGGGTCTGCCCGGCTGGCCGAGGTTTATCGATTCGGGGGCCATTGGCTCTCGCAGTCGCGGTCGGACTCGCGCGCCGGCCGGTCCGCCGGTCGAGGCGCCGGTCACACTTAACTTCGCGAAGATGCGGAAGAGCGAATCGGTGCTCGGCTTCGACAAGATCGTATTCGTCAAACGCCTGACGTACAGCGCCAACCACTACTACACCGAGTTCATCAATTCCCGCTGGACTCCCGGCGGGAACCTGTGCGTCCTGGACCTCAAAACGGGCAAGGCCGCCGATCTGATCAAGGAACTCAAGGGCGGCGTCTTCGGGCGGTTCGACCTGTCATACGACGCGAAGAAACTCGTTTTCGCCTGGAAGAAGGCACACCAGGAAGGATACCGCCTCTACGAGGTCAACATCGATGGGACTGGTCTGAGGCAGATAACCTTCCCGCAGAAGAACGAGGCCGAACTGGTCGAGAAGTATCGCGCCAGGCCACACTACCACCACGGCACCGACGACATGCATCCGTGCTACATGCCAGACGGGCGGATATGTTTCATATCGACGCGCTGCCAGTACGGTATCCTGTGCGACTCTCCCGACGACTTCACGACCACCGTGCTGTACGTAATCGACGCCGACGGAAAGAACATGACCATGCTGTCGAACAGTTCGGTTTCCGAGCAATCTCCGGTGATGATGCCCGACGGGCGGATCCTCTACACCCGGTGGGAGTACTGGACCAAGGGCGCAGTCAGCGTCAAGTGCCTCTGGGCGATGCGCCCCGACGGGAGCGGATCGGCGGAGATCTACGCCAACGATATCTCGCTTCCCCCGACGTTCATCTACGGGCGACCGATCCCCAACAGCGAGAACAAGTACGTGGTAATGGGCACGCCGCACTGCCCGCAGAACGGGATCGGAACGATCATCCGCCTGGACATGCGCAAGAACATCCGCACACGCGAGCCGATGACCTACATGACCCCGTATTCCGACATCCAGGCCGAGGGCGGTTTCTCGTTCAAGACGGCGGGGGGACAGTGGCGTCGCGACGGAAGCGGCCGCGGGCCGCTGTTCAAGGATCCCTACCCGCTGTCGGAGAAGCTGTTCCTCGTCGCCCACAAGCCCTCAGGCCCGACCTGGAACGATCCGACGGGATACGGGCTGTACATCCTGGACGAGAAGGGCAACGTCGGGCTGATCCACAAGGAGGATGACATCTCCAGTTGGCTGCCCTACCCTCTCAAGGCCCGCAAGAAGCCCCCGGTCCTGGTTACCGATTTCGATCGGAAGATGGCGAAGAAGAATCTCGCCACCTGCGTCGTCACCGATATTTACCACGGTATGGAAGAGACCAAGCGCGGGACGATCAAGTATATTCGCGTGCTGGAGCAGATTCCCCGACCCTGGGCGACCCGCAGGCGGTGGGGCGGTGACGGATACGACCAGCAGCACGCGTGCATCACCAAGGACACCCACCTCGGATTGAAGGTGCAGCACGGAATCGTGCCGGTAGAGGCCGACGGGTCGGCGCACTTCGTCGTGCCCGCAAAGGCGAACATCGCCTTCCACGCGCTCGACGAGAACTACATGGCCGTCCAGATCGAACGCACCTACGTGAACTACATGCCCGGCGAGACGCGTGCGTGCATCGGATGTCACGAGACGCCCAACAACGCGGCGGCCGCCAAACGCAAAGGCGGGGCGGTGATGGCGCTGAAGCGTCCGGCGTCGGTTCCCGGCCCGCAACCGGGCGAGAAGACCGGCGGTCGCCCACTGCATTACGCTACGGACGTCCAGCCCGTGCTCGACAAACACTGCGTGAAATGTCACTCAGGCAAGGAGCCCAAAGCCGGTCTGACGCTCACCGGCGAGATGACGAGGATGTTCAGCGTTTCGTACGAATCGCTGCTCAAGGAGCGGCGCCGCGGGAAAGGCCGCCGACGCTTCGAGTTGTTCCCGACCGTCGGCGAGAACCATCCCAAGACAGGGAACGTTCACTACGAGCCGGCGCGATCATACGGTTCGCATAACAGCATCCTCGTGGCGATGCACTCGAAGGGCAAGGTTAAACTCAAAGATCCCGAAAAGGCGAAAATCGTCGCCAAGCTAGCCAAGGTCCACGAGAAAGTGAATCTGAAACCCGAAGAACTTCTGAAAATATCCAACTGGGTTGACACAAACGCCCAGTACTACGGCGCCTACTGGGGCCGGAAGAATCTCCAGCACAAGGACCATCCGAACTTCCGTCCGGTCCCGAGCTTTGATGACGCCAGAAGCTATACTTCGCCGATACCGGAAGACAAGAGATAACTAACGGCTGGCAATTGGCAACTGGCAACTGGCAACGACAACGGCGAACAGCAAACGGCTAAACCGGTGTTTTGGTATCGGGATTGGTTTCGGGCGTTAATCTATTTAGCGGATTTGCGCCCCGACACCGCGGCGATAAGCGCCAGCAGCGCGTCGCGGTTTCCGGGCCAGAGCTTCTGGGCGCGGGTCTTGTGGGGCAGTTCCAGGGTTATCGTGGGTATCTTGCGTTCGACGCCCGCCCACGTTCCGAAACTCCCGGGCGTGGGATATCCCACCGACGCCTTGGGCGGATAGCCGTTATGGCCGGCCATCAACTTCGCCAATTCCGCGGCCGGACCGTCGTAGTTGTTGCACGGATCGAACGTGCTGGTCGAATGGATCGATACGATCGCATCGGGCTTGAGAATCCCGATCGCCTCGAGCAGCGCCCGGGTCTCCGGTTCGCTTGCGGGCGCCTTGCCCGGTGAGTAGCGGGCGGCTTTGCTTTTCGGTTTCCAGTTGGCGGCGGGGAAGTTCCGGTTGCAGTCCACCGCGTTTGCGTTTACTCGCGTACCGGCCAGCAGCCCGTCGGGATTGGCCGACGGCAGCACCGCCACTCTCGCGGCCCCGTAGCACTCGCTGTCGCCCAGCAGGTGCTCGACCATGTGAAGGGCGACGAATTCGCTGGACGGTTCATCTCCGTGTATGCCCGCGAATATGAACGTCGTCGGACCGCGGCGCCCGAAAATGTGCATTCGGATGGCTCTCCCGCCGACAGACTCGCCGACTTTAACCGTGCGATACGCCGCGGATTGTACGGGGGGCTGTTTGGGCGGCGCGAACAAATGGCAACCGCAACCGCTCAAAGAGACCGCCAGGAACGCAAACATCGCGAACACGACAAACGAGCGCGTTTTTGATTTGGGCATTATATCCATTGTTCTCCCGTGATTTCGCTACCCATGCGACAAGTAGTCTAGCGTCGATCGTCCGCGGGGCCAAGCGGCTTTGTCTCAAATCTAATTTCCCGACCGTTTGGAAAATCGCTTTTTGGGGTATATAGTTACTTAAACTGCGGATTTTGTGGGGCGGTATTGGTTGATGGTTCGCGGATTAAGAAATGGAGACTAATGAACATGCATCATAGGGTCACGATCGCGGCGTTAACGTTAGGAGTTCTTCTGCCAGCGGGCCTCTGCAAGGCGGTTTTCGATGAAGACGCAGCTCGCAAACTCTTCGAGAGAAAGTGTACGCAGTGTCACGGTATCCAGGATTACGATCTGTCCAACCGCTCTTTGAAGGAGTGGCAGCTCACCGTGGAACGGATGAGCAGTTATGGCGGTAGCGACGATCCGTACACCGACGAAGAAGCTGACGAGATCATCGCGTACCTGTACCTCGGAAAGTACGAGCCTCCACCGGCCGGAGAATTGTATGGTTACCAGGACCCGGCGCCCGCCGCGACCCAACCGACGACGGAGCCCGCGACGGCATCGGTGGTGCCCGCCAAGCCCAAGCGCCAGGTATCGTGGCGGAAGTCCAGGGCTCTAGGGGTCGCCAAGTTCATGGGATACGCGGCGATGGCGATAATGGTGTTAATGGTCGTAAGCGGGGTCGCTCGGAAATGGATCCCCGGTAATTTCGGCAGCCTTCACATGGTGCTGGCGATTGCATTGTTCGGGGCCTTGTCGATCCACGTGTCGGTGTATCTGTGCGAATACGGGGCTCCGAACGTGTTGTGGTTGTGGTTCGGGATACTGGCTTCGGTGTTGATAGGGTTGGTGGAGTTCGGCGGGCTGATGCGGCGCAAATTGGGCGCAAACTTCGTCCGTATCCACTCGATCTGCGGCGTGGCGGGATTCCTGCTGGTGCTGCTGCACTGGTTTTGGATATACATTTGATGAGTTAAACGGGCAGTTGTCTTTAGCAATAGGGGGTTATCTCGGGCGTTTGTTCTGGTGTCTTGGTATAATCCGGCCAGGATAAGCGGTTGATGCAGGTCCACGAATAAACCTGAGGAGTCCGGAAAATGAGACACAGCGTGGTGTTTGCTCTGGTTTTTGCAGTTGTTTTTGCGGTCGCGGGGGTCGGGTCCGTTTCGGGCGATGATGCCGTCGACCAACTCATCAAGCAGGTCCTCGCCGGCGCCAAGAGCAATTCCGAGCGGGCAGCCGGGCTTTACAGCGCCGGTAAGATCGCCAAAGACACTCCCGAGATACAGGTCGTACTGCTGAGCAAATCCGTCGAATACGGTATGAAGAGCATCACCGTCCCCGAAGCCAGAACAACCGTCCGGGGGGCTGTCGAACTGCTCGGAAAAGTCGCCCCCGAGCGCTCGGACGAATGGTTTGAGATGAATCTGGACCTGCATAGACGCTGGTTCCGCATGTGCAAATCACGCGATGAGAAAGAGACCGTCGCCGGGCGACTCATCGAACTCCAGCGATCGAATGGGAGCGATTGCGGATCCAAAGGCAAGTGGTCCGGCGCGGTGACTGCCTATCGCGAGGCGTATTCCGTCGCGTCGATGCTGAAGATGGACAGCAAGAACGAACTCGCCCGGGACCTCCGCAGGGCGACGCACTTTCTGGGCGTCTCCCAGAAAGTGGATCGCTACGAGACCGCCCTGAAAGCCAAACCCGATCACGCGGCGACCAGGACGCTGCTGCTTAATGCACTCGTGATAGATCTGGACGCCCCGGCGCGGGCGGTGAAGTACCTCAACGACGACGTCGACCAGGCGTACAGTACGTACGTCCCGCTGGCGGCAGGAGCCCCCGGCGATCTCAAGACCGACGTCTGTCGCGAACTGGGCGACTGGTATTACAAGGCCCTGACCCCCCGCGCCGCCCAACTCAGCAAGACCGCGATGCTCGTCAGGGCCAGAGGCTATTACCAACAGTTTCTCGACGAGAATACCGCCAAGGACGTCAAGAGCCTCGCGGCGAAAATGAACCTGTCGAAGATCGACAAGGAACTCGAGAAACTCGCCTCCGCCGGTATGCCGGTCGTGCGTCCCGACCGGATCACCTTTCACGCCAAGCAGAGCATGGCGCCGTTCAAGGCGGGCAAGAAATTCGATTCGTTTCCCGTCCAGAAGGACGCCGATGCCCTCGGCCCGTTTTCCGGAAGCGGTGTCTACTTCAACCAGAAAACCGGTAAGGATGTCTACTACGAGATACACACATCCCGCCCGATCAAGTCGATTTACTACAAGGGCGCCGCGATCTTCAACACCCAGATCCAGGTCTTGAACCCCAGGGGCAAGCCCCTGGCGGTTATGGGCCCGCTCAAAGGGGGCAACAGTTGGGCCGAGTATACGCTCGAGTTGCCCAAAGGCGCCGGTAATCACGTGTTCCTGAAGTTCCGCAACGACGCGAGCACATGGTTCTACATCAACACGATCACGCTCAAAAAGTAGACTCGGGGATACGGGCGACTGAATCACAGGATGATGAAAATTACAAGAATATGTTCGTGTGTCGTTGCTGTGTTTGCGTTGGGGGGCGTTTGTTATGGCGCCGACCCTTCCCCGAATATTCACGGCGAAACGGTTGAGCAGACCGCCGCTCGAACCGGATACACCGCCGAAGAGATCGCCAAATACTTCCCTCCGGTCGAGAAATGGCCCATCGAGCCCAAGTACGGTAAGCTGGCGCCCGGTTTTGCAGTCGACCGCTTCAAGGCGCCGCCAAAACCCGGCGTGCATCCACGCGTTTACTTTGGGCCGGGTGAAATTCCCGCCATCCGCAAGCGGTTCAAGGATACGCATGTTGGCAAGCTGCAGTACCAGGCCATTCGCGGGCGACTCCTCCAGGTCTCGCCGAATCGCGAAGATTGGGAGTCGGTCCCCTACAAGCCCAAACCCGCGGACATCGAGCGATATCGCAAGAGAGGTTACGGTATCCATCCGCGCATGGGCTTTCGCGGACCGTGGGTCGGCGGATGGATAAACGAGTTGGCGACGGGGAAAGTGCCGGGCGACATGGAGAAAGCCTGGGACGAAAAGCCGAGCAAGACCGGTCGGCATTATCTGATGCACCTCTTGCCTTACGAGGCATTTCGCTGCCTGATAGATGATGACCCCGCCGGGGGCAGGCGGACGGCTGCGGCGCTGGCGACCCTGGCGGGGCGATTCGCAAAGGACATGGACAAGTGGACCGCGACTGACGATTGGCAGCGGATTTACCAGTTGATATCGAGTCAGTCGCTCGGGCTTACTTACGACTGGGCTCACAAGTGGATGACTGAAGCCCAGCGAAAGACTGTCCGTAACTGCATCGCCGGGATCCTGAAGGACAAGACGTACATAAGCCTCGATCACGTTCCCGCCTTCCCGGGCAATACGAGCAACTGGGATATGATCCACGCCAACATGCTGCCGATGGCCCTGGCGATCGAAGGCGAGGAAGGCAGCGATCCGGCGGTCTATAAGCGGATGGTTCAGGGGCTGAAGAAGTGGGTTTATATCGCCGCCGGTCCGCAAGGGGCCCCGTTTGAGGGGTTTAACAAATCGTTCTACGGCGCCAGGTGGTACGGCGCGCTGGCGATGCGCCGCGAGCCGCTGATAGGTACGGTTTACTCGAAAAATCACGCGCGCAAATTCCTCCTGCACACCATGCTGCCGTGGGGCGGCGAGCACGTGTTCGAGACATGCGCCGCGCCGCTTCGCAAGGATATTCGCCACTTCAAATACGCCCATCCGTCCGATCCGGTAATCGATCTGCTTTATGCGGCGACTGTGCGGGAGCATTTCAAAGACGGAGCGGTGGGCTCCTGGCCGAACTGTCGAACAACCTATCCGCCGCCGTGGAATCTCTACATCGCTGACGATCCGATAGGCGCCGCCGGCGGGAAATACGATTACGACAAAGCGTTCGACCGCGTGATGGCGGGGTTGAAGGGTAAGGAACCGCTGGGTTACTACAGCGACTATCGCGGGCTTATGACCGCCCGCGGCGGATGGGACCGCAGCGCCGCGTTTCTCTACTTCGAGCCGCGAAACGTGCCCGGAGGGCACACGCGGGCGTCGCGAAACGAGTTCGTGTTCGCGGCGCTCGGGCGGTTTTGGGCCCATCGCACTGCCGAGGTCGAAGACACCTCTGAGTTCCATTCGGTGGTGCTCGTTGACGGCAAGGGGCAGGGCAAGTCGGGCGGGCGCTGCCCGGCCGGGCGCACCGTCGCACTGGACGATAACCCAAACGCAACTTTCGCATCCGCCGACGCGGCATGGGCGTACAGCCATCTGCTCGTCACTGCCGATCGCATCAAGAAGGGCGCCGTGCCTGTTCCCGTCACGCCGAACGATTCGCGACTTCACAAAAGCCCGCTGCCCTGGATGGACCAACCGTGGAGTTTCCTTCCGAACTGGATGACCGGGTTCAAACCCGCGCCCAAGCGCGACCCCGGCGGGCACGGATACTGGATCGACTACAATCCGGTGCAGTACGCCTACCGCACGTGCGGGCTGGTCCGCGGGAAGCGTCCCTATGCCATAATCGTCGACGACATCCGAAAGGACGACGAGGAGCATACATACACGTGGCTGATGCAGATCCCCGACGACCTGAAGATCATCTCGAACATTGCGAAGAAGTCTATGGTTGACGTGGTGCTGGCCGACGATACTGACAGGCGACTGCTGGTGCGGGTTTTCGCCGGCGGAGGCGGCGGCGTGAAACTCGATCCGGTCACCCGGACGTTCCGCAATCGCAAGTACGCTTACCACCGCCTGGCGATGTCGCAAAAAGCGAAGGTCGGGCATTTCAAGGTCATGCTGCACGCTTTCAGGAAGGGCGCCTTCATGCCCGAGACGACCATCGCCGACAGCGGTGCGACCGTAACGGTGGAGTTCGGCGGGCGGAAAGACACACTGCGTTTCACCGCGACCGGGGACGGGCGAACGCGAGTGGCGATCGATCGCGACGGTAAGAGAATATGCGAGGTCAAGTGAGGATCGGTCCGGTCAGGGTTTTGGCGCCTTTGCGACGATCCTGCTGATGTCGATCAGGTATAACTGCCTGCCCTCACCGCCGTGGGCGCTGTCGATGCAGACTGTTTTTCCGTCGCGGCTGACGCGGGGATGCGTGTCGACGCGCCACTCTCCGGAATACTTCTTGGGCCGGTGGAACTTTCCCAACTCCACGCGCTTTCCGGTGGCGATGTGATAGAGATAGACGTCCTGCATTCGCTCCCGCCCGCGGGGATACGTGTCGTTGAGTATCCACTTGTCGCCCGGAAGGTACGTGCAGTGTCCGTTGAGGGTCATCACGCCCTTGCCTATCTGGACAACCTTTCCGCCGCCGGGCTTGTCTTCGTACAGGAAGAAACCGCTTGAGTTTTTGTATCGCGACCAGGCGAGGATCCTGTCGGTCCCGCGCCAGATGAAATGCGAGGTGGCCCCGGACGGGTCGACCGTGCGAACGTCAGAACCGTCGAGTCCGCAAGTCAGCATGCGCGTGATGAATCCGCCCCGTCCGCCGTCAGGACGATAGCGGTGCAGGAACTCCAGGCGCGTCCCGTCATCATTGAACAGCAGGTGATTGAAGTAGTGTTTGGCGCCGGTAACATTCCGCCCGAGAAACGGTATCTTCGCCACATCGGCCAGCGTGACGATCAGCTTGCCCTTGCCCGTAGCGAGGTCCACCAGCCATATCCCCGAATCCTTCGGCGCCATGTCGCCCTTGTTCGGGTCGGGCAGTCCGGCGTATCCGTAGCCCGGGCGCAAATCTTGTATGCGGCGAAAATCCACCGACGCCCCGAATCGCCCGTCGGAAGTAACGGTGTAGATCGGATATGGGATCGTGCGTTTTTTGCGTGTCGCGGTGTCCATTATGTGACAGACGAACTTGTCGCCCTGGCGATCGTTCCAGAGGATTGTGCTCTTGGTCCCGGGGACCCACTGGAGCATGCATCCCTGCTGCCAGCCCCAGGCGCGGCTCGCGGCCAGTTCGATCCACTTGTTACTGTTCTGCAGGTCCACCATTCCGATCCTGATAACGTCGTCGGCGCGCGGGCTGCGGTGTTCGAAATCGACTTCCATGCCCAGGACATACCGCCCGGTCGGATCGAACTGGAACTTGTCGTAGTATCCGAACCAGTGGAACTTCGGACCGCTGGTGATGGCGCGGACCGGCGGAAGCTCCGCACTGGCAATCGCAGCCAGGCATAAAATCGCCAGGAGCGGGAGAATCAGAGTCGTAATATGGAGTGCGGCGACCTGGCGCCGCTTTGACATGTCGCGGAGCGACGGTTTCGTCGTTGCAGTTATGCCGTTAAATCCCAAATCCAAAATCCCAAATCCCAAATCAAGAACTAGTCCTCGATGACTACTCTGAAACCCACGTTGTAGACTTTCTGGTAGTCGCGATATCCGAAGCGGTAGCTTGACGTGCATCGTTTCGGGCGATCGTACCACGAACCGCCTCGGATTACGCGCTTGCCTTTGGC
Source organism: Phycisphaerae bacterium (assembly GCA_016782885.1). Taxonomy (GTDB): domain Bacteria; phylum Planctomycetota; class Phycisphaerae; order SM23-33; family SM23-33; genus BS750m-G57. The sequence goes on from JADHXQ010000027.1 coordinate 35,264, forward strand.
GTCGAGGTCGTTTCGCCCGTCGCCGTCGGCGTACGGATACGGTTTGTAGAGCGATCTGGTCCACTCGGCGACGTTTCCGTGCATATCGTGCAGGCCCCAGGCGTTGGGCTGGTATTTGCCCGTGCCTTCCGAGATGAACCCGCCATCGTTGAACCGCCCGTCCTGCGGGATCCAGTTGTCGTAAATATTCTTCGGGTTCCTGTACTGCGCAGATTTCCAGTCGAGCCTGTAGGGGTTGCCAGAGAACGCCGACAGCGTTATGTCGCCCAGGTTTCCATGCTTCGAGAAATCGCTGCCCAGCTTACCGAACGACATTTCCGTGTCAGTCCCGGCGCGGCAGGCCCATTCCCACTGGGCCTCGGTGGGCAGGGCGACTTTCCTGCCGCTCTTGGTCGACAGCCATTTGCAGAACGCCGCCGCCTGCCGCCACGAAAGGCGCACCGCGGGATCATCGGGAGAGTTGACGTTGTATCCCGGGATACCGAACTGGTAACCGTGGCGGTCTTCCTCGCGCGAATCGTGTTTGGGGTCGAACGTGCGGAACTGGGCGTTGGTCACTTCGAGCTTGCCCATCCAGAAGCCCTTGGCGATTGCGGTTTTCGCGACGGGCGCTTCGTCGGCGTATCCGGTGGTCGAGCCCATGACGAACTTGCCGCCCGGCACGTAAACCAGTTCCATATTCAATTCTTTGCCGAGTTCGATCGAAAGCGGTTTGCGATCCTTTACCAGCGCGGCGGCGTTCTTCAAAGGCCATCCCTCCATGCTGATCGGCGTTGCGGGCTTCATGGCCTCGGGCACGATCGGCGTGATTTTCTGCACGGAGAACTTGGGCAGGAACTCGTGGTTCTCGTCGACGTTCGCGTAGAGTTTTCGCGTCATGGAACGAAGGGCTTCCTTGGCTTCGGCGGATTTTTGACCGACGATCGTCGACCATCGTCCGTGATAAGGCGCGTTGAAGTCGATCCAGGTTATCAGGCGGTCCCATGCCTCTTCGTCGAGTTTGACGTTGTTGTGCCCCTTGATGAGCATCTGGACCAGTTCGGTGGTGTCGGCGTGGAACTCCATCGGCGTCATCATGGGCATGGGGCTTTCGATTCCCGGGCGGCGGACGTAGCGGTGCAGCGCGCCGTACGAGACCGAGAACTTGCCTCCGGTGCCTCTGCCCGTGTTACCGGCCATCTTCGTGGTCCAGCCCTTGATCATCTCCGTCCCGCGCAGATCGGGCGGGTTCTTGCCATCATCGCGCTTCTGCCCGTTATGGCAGCCGACGCAGAACTTGTCGAGCACCGGCTGAACTTCGCGCGAGAACTCGTAGTTGCGGGCTTCTCCGCGCCATGGCGTGATCTCGGCGGGCGCCTTGCGGGCGGCTATCGGAATGCCCGCCGGCGGGGCGTCGTTGGCGTTTTCGTGGCATCCGAGGCACGCCAGGGTCTCGCCGGGCATCGCGGTGAACCAGCTTCTCATGATCTGCATCGACTTGCCTTCGCTGTCCAGCGGCTGGACGGCGATCGGCGTGTTGGCCGGTACGACGAACGACGCCGATCCGTCGGGTTCGACCGGCACGGTCCCCAGCGTGCGTCGCATGTCCCAGGGCCCGTCCATTCCGATCGAACCGTAAAGTCCGCCGACTCCGCCGTAACCGAACGTGTAAGTGTACAGGCGAAGCTTCCTGACCTCGCCTTTTGGCACGCCGGCAAGACCGGGACCGTAGTATATGTTCGATATCATGACGATCGCATCCTTGCGGGAGGGGTCGACTCTGTCGGGTGCGATGCGGGGCATCGGCGTCTTGCGGAACGGGACCGGTTCGAGCATGGCGTAACCGGGATCTTCCTTGATAAGCAGCATGTTGTCGAACGTGTCGACGAGGTACAACCCCCAATTCGACCGGCCGCCCGGGTTCATCGAGACAAGGTAATACTTCTCGCTGAGCGGGTAAGGGGTCAGGAACTTCGGCCAGGACCCGCCGGTAAGACCGTCGCGGATCAACGGCTCGACCTTCAGACCGTGGCCCGGGATGCGCTGTACGACGCCGTCGGCTTCCTGGGTTCCGCGGGCCGGGTCGAATACGATAAGTTCGCCCATGCGCGCCGGTGCGTGGTGACCTGTGATAACGCCTACGAACATCGTCGAGTGCCCGGGAATCGGTCGTGCGTAGAAAATCGAGTTAGGCCAGAACGATCCGCTTCCGTAATACGCGCGCTGGTTGGTTCCGTCGGGGTTCATCGTGAACATCATTCGCGAGTTGGAGTGGGGCAGGTCGGCGTACTCCCATCGCGAGTAGAGTATCGTCCCGTCCTGTCGAACCGCGGGGTGCCAACTGTGCTCCTGGTCGAAACACAACTGGCGGATTCCGGTTCCGTCGGCTTTCATGCGGAAGAGCATTGCCGCCGGCGCGCTGCCTCTGACGCACGGTACGGCCACGTGCGGGGCGGTCGACGTGTAGATTATGCCGCCGTTGGGCAGGTAGCATGCGTCGTAATTGTTCGTGTACGATTCATTCTTTCGCGTGGGGGATACCTGTCGCAGACCGGTTCCATCGGCTTTGATTTCGTGGACCTGCCAAGCGCCCCGCCCGCCCTCGGAGGGCATGGAAAAGAGCATCTTGTCGGCGTTGAAGTGCAGGTCGATTTCGCCGACGTACTCTTTGGCTTTGGGCTTGAACAGCGTGGTGAGCTTACCATTCGGCGCGACCGGCGAGAGGACCGCGATATCGTTATCGTATCCGGTTTTCCGGATCGACGAATTGCTGCACCAGTTAGCGGGCATGCCGAGATTGCCCTTGCGCCGGATCAGGAGCAGCTTGTCGAAGTCCAGCAGCGGATTGGCCAGCAGCGCCTCGCCCCGCAGTGCGACCAGCGCCTTTGTGCGATCTTCGCTCGCGGGTGTCGCGACGATTTTTTCGAGGCGTTTGAGATACTCGGCGCCCTTTGGATAGCGGTCCTTGAACGTTGCGGTAAGGTCCTTGATCGCCAGTCTCATCGCGTCGATATTGACCATCGACGGGGCGGGCCGGGCCGGCCTGGCCTTCGCCCTGGCTTGGCCCCGTGCCGGCAGCGTGACGGTTACTGCCTTGCCCTTGGGGTATATCTTCATGTCCGTGGCGTCGTACTTGTCCAGGACGCGGAAAGCACAGCTTCCGTTCTTGCCCGCTCCGGCGCCGATTCCGACCAGTGCTTCGAATTTCACGTATTTTCCGTCGAGTTTGAAGTGCATCGAACTCGGCGCGTGCAGCAGGAAGCCTTTCTTAAATTGCTTGGAGCCGATCTGCAGCACACCTCCTGACAGGCCCTTGTTGATCCTCAGGCCTCCATGCCCGGCCTTGGCGGCCTCCGGCTTGATCGTCGTCAGATCGGTCTTCTTGCCCGCGGCGTCTATGAGCACAGGCTCGCCCCATGCTGCGCGGTCGTGATGGTAGTCGTCGCCGCCCACGGTCGCCAGCAGCCACAGGTTCTTCACGCCGGAAATGTCGACGCTGACCTTCAGGGGCTGATTACCGCCCTTGATCACCTTCGTTGTCAGCGGTTTGAATGCCGGCGTTTTGGCGTCGGTCTGCAGGGCGAGCATTCCGACCGTCAAAGCAGCGACGAGAATCAGTGTTATCGAGAGTTTGTGCAATCGTGCGTGCATTTTCAGTGTCGCTCCATGTGTGCGATGTTCGCGGCGATACAGTGTTCCCTATAGCATACAGTAGAACGAAGAAAAAATCACCAAATTGCCCCAGCTATCGTTCTTGCTAATGCGTTTATACAGACAGATAATGATTGGCTCCGCTTGCGGGCGTCGCGGGTGGTATGGATTCTGTAGTCATCGGGTGTAAACCTTGTAAGGAGAAATGGTCATGTTGCAGAGAATTGGACTTCTATTGATAGCAGTCGCCGCGGTTGGGATGTTCGCCTGTCCGGCGGTCGCTGAAGACAAGGCGCCCGCCGCGACGAAATGCCCCGCCGGCGGCGACGACGGGTACGTCAGCATTTTCAACGGTAAGGATCTTACCGGATGGGACGGGCTGGAGTTCTGGTCGGTCAAGGATGGAATGATTCGCGGGCAGACCACAAAGGAAAAGCCCACCAGGGGCAACACGTTCCTGATCTATCGCGGCGGGAAGGAAAAGGGCATGCTGAAGAACTTCGCCCTGAAACTCAAGTTCCGCATCCAGAATGGAAACTCCGGCGTCCAGTTCCGCAGCTTCGTTAAGGATCCCAAGCGGAACAAGCACCGCGTCGCGGGATACCAGGCCGAGGTCCAGAACAAGGCCGGCAAGGTCGGCTTCCTGTACGACGAGGCCCGCCGCGGATGGCTGGTGAACGTTGGCGATATCATGGAAATTAATCCCACCGACGACGGGAAGAAGATCAAGAAGGAAGTCGTGGGCAAGGTCTCAGACGTCAAGAAGCTCATCGCCGACAAGTACTACACCGACAAGGAGTGGAATGAGTACGAGATTATCTGCCGCGGTAACCATATCGCGATGTACCTCAACGGATACCCGACGGTTGAGTTGATCGATAACGACGAGAAGAATCGCACCATGGAAGGGCACGTCTGCCTGCAGATCCACGCCGGTCCGCCCATGATCGTCGACTTCAAGGATATCAAGATCAAGAAGTTCGACGCCGAATACGGACCGGCCGTTCGCCTGTTCAACGGCAAGGACCTGACCGGATGGACGATGAAGGACGACCAGAAGGATGTCTGGGGCGTCAAGGACGGCGCGATGACCGACAAGGGCAAGCCCGCCGGCTTCATCGCGACCAAGGACGACTACACCAACTACGTGCTGCGCCTGCAGGTGAAACACCTCGCCAAGACCAACAGCGGCGTGCTGCTGCGGTCGACGAAGTTGGAAGGCGCCTGGCCGCAATCGATCGAGGCACAGGTAATGTCAGGGAAAATGGGCGATATCTACAACTTCGGCGAGTTCCCGATGAAGACCGATCCGAAGCGCACGCGCGGGGCGGGGACCAGGAAGATACACGACTCCAACGAAAAGCCTACGGGACAGTGGAATGCATACGAGATCACGCTGAACAAGGGCGATCTCGAACTGAGAGTCAATAATCTGGTCCAGAATATCGCCACCGAATGCCAGGTGAGACCGGGCAGGATATGCCTGCAGTCTGAAGGCGGACCGCTTGAGTTCCGGAACATCGTACTGATACCGATTATCAACAAATGACCCGAGGATAACAAATGTCCGATCGAAACCTGCTGCCAATGCGCGGTGCGATTTGTCTTACGCTTGCGATTATGGTTGTTGGAGTTGCTGTTTCTGCAGATGCGGCCCCGAAGTTGATCGCTTCGCCCGAGGCCGATTGGCCCCAGTGGCGCGGGCCGAAGCGCGACTCGATAAGCAGTGAGAGAGGTCTGCTGAACGCCTGGTCGGAAGGCGGGCCGAAACTGCTCTGGAAGGCTGAGGGCATCGGCAAGGGTTGGTGCTCGCCGATAATTACCGGCGGGCGGATTTATATCGTTGGCGACGCCGGCAAGGAGTTGCGGATATTCGCGTTGGGGCTCGACGGAAAGGTCAAGTGGCAGGTGACTAACGGGAAGGCCTGGAAGAAACCGTTCCCCGGCGGGCGGGCGGCGTGCTGCTACAGCGAGGGGAAGATCTACCAGATGAACGGTTACGGGCGGCTGGTCTGCCTCGACGCGGCCGGTGGCAAGGAGCAGTGGGCTGTCGACGTGCTCAAGCGTTTCGAGGCCAGGCAGCCGTTTTTCGGGGTCTCCGAGTGCCTGCTGGTCGACGGGAATAACGTGATCGTCACGCCGGCGGGCAAAAAGGCGCTGGTTGCGGCTTTGGACAAGAAGACGGGCGAGACTGTCTGGACGGGCACGGCGAGGGTGGAATCTACCGAAACCGCGGGCTACTCCTCGCCGATACTCGTCAATTGGGGCGGGCGGCGGATTATCATCGCGACGACATCCTTCCGCACGTTCGCTGCCGACGCGAAAAGCGGTAAGGTGCTATGGACCGCCGGTCTGGCGCTTACGAAGAACGCGGCCAGCACGATACCGGTGCTCTGTGGCGATCTGGTGTTCGCAACCAACACCAGCGTCAAGGAGCAGTCGTCGTCCATGCTGAAGATCAGCGCGTCGGCGGACAAGGCGTCGAAAGCCTGGACCCAACCGCTGCGCACCACGTGCGGAAGTTCGGTGTATGTTGACGGAAACGTATACATGGCCGGGGCTCGCGGGATCAAGGGCTTCCTCTGCCTCGACGCCAAAACGGGCAAGGTCAAAGCCAAACTCCCCGCGCCGCTCGACGCTTCGATGGTCCATGCCGACGGGAAGCTGTTCGTGCAGTCAGCCACCGGCCAGACCCTGCTTCTGAAGCCAACGGCCGACGGCTTCAAGACGCTCGGTTCGTTTGCAGTAGTCAAGGGCAAAAAGAGAGATGCCTGGACACACCCGGTGCTCCTGAACGGAAAACTCTACCTCCGCTACCACGACACGCTGTTCTGCTACGACGTAAAGAACAAGTGACCGCTGTAGTTCCGGAACGTCGTACTGATACCGATTATCACGAAATAATAATGAGAGGATAACACATGGCCGATCGAAACCCGCTGTCTATGCGCGGCGCGATTCACTTGGCGCTTGCGATAGCGATTGTGGCTGTTGCTCTTGCTGCTCTGCCGACCAGCGCCGCGCCCGACAAGGCCGCCGCTCCGAAGTTGATCGCATCTGGCGAGGCCGATTGGCCCCAGTGGCGCGGACCGCGGCGCGACTCGATAAGCAGCGAGAGAGGTCTGCTGGACGCCTGGCCGGAAGGCGGGCCGAAGCTGCTCTGGAAAGTTGAGGGTATGGGCAAGGGTTGGTGCTCTCCGATCGTTACCGGGGGGACGATTTATATCGCCGGAGACGTGGGCAGTGAGCTGCGGATATTCGCGTTGGGGCTTGACGGCAAGGTAAAGTGGCGGGCGGATAACGGTAAGGCGTGGAAGAAAACGTACCCCGGCGCCCGGGCGGCGTGCTGCTACAGCGAGGGGAAAATTTACCAGATGAACGGTCACGGGCGGGTGGTCTGCCTCAATGCAGTCGACGGTAAGGAGCAGTGGGCTGTCAACGTGCTCGAGCGCTTCGACGCCAAGCTGCCGACCTTCGGGATGTCAGAGTGCCTGCTGGTCGACGGGAAGAACGTGATCGTCTCGCCGGGGGGCGCCAAGGCGCTCGTTGCGGCCTTGGACAAGAAAACCGGCAAGACCGTCTGGACGGGTACGGCCGGCTCGGAAGCTACCGAAACGGCGGGCTACTCCTCGCCGATACTCGTTGACTGGCGTGGTCGGCGGACTATCCTGGCCAGTTCATCCTTCCGCACCTTCGCCGCTGACGCGGAAAGCGGAAAGGTGCTCTGGACCGATGGTCTGGCGCTTACGAAGTATGCGGACAGCACGATACCGGTGTTCTGTGACGATAACCTGGTGTTCGTAACCAACGCGAGCTTCAACGCCGAGTCAACGTCCATGCTGCGGGTCAGCAAGGCGGGCGACAAGGCGAAAAAAATCTGGACAATTCCGCTGCGCACCGTGTGCGGCAGCTCGGTGTACGTCAACGGGAACATATACGTAGCCGGGGGGAAAGACCGGAGCGACAAGGGGATCCTGGGCTTCTTCTGCATCAACGCCAGGACTGGCAAGGTCAAAGCCAAACTCCCCAAACCGCTCGACGCTTCGATGGTCTGGGCTGACGGGAAACTGTTCGTGCAGTCGGCGACCGGTAAGGTGATGCTCCTGAAGCCAACCGGCGAGGGCTTCAAAACGCTGGGGTCGTTCGATCTGGTGCGGATCAAGAGCAAGAGGAAAGACGCCTGGGTCCACCCGGTGATCCTGGATGGGCGGCTTTACCTGCGGTACCACGACACGCTGTTTTGCTACGATGTAAAAAGCAACTGACAGCCCGACCGCCGAGCCCCCGGAACTCCTCACAGATTACAGCAAAACTTACGAACAATGCTTGTAATCTGAAATTTTAGGCTTTACAAGGCGTAAGATGCGCAATATAATACACGCGTTGGAGCCTGTATTTACGATATAGTGTGAGAGGCGAGCCGATTTGAGGAACCTGACTTGGACGTGCATTCCCTGTAGAAGGGACGGAGGCTGACGGTGGAAACGGAGAAATATCTCGCTATTGTATTGGTAGTCATCGTGATGGCATCGGCGCCCGTGTTGGCCGGGACGTACCGAGGCGACCAGACCGACAGTGTACACGTGGCCCTCGGCGCAGCCCATGACAACGTGGGACGCATCATCGTCGATACCCCCACGGCAGGCTACCTCGGTTCGGGAACGCTGATTGCCCCGAACTGGGTGCTCACCGCCGCTCACATGGTGGATGATATCATGTCGGGCACGGTGACCTTCGGCGCGACGCAGTACTCCGCCGAACGCTGGGTGGCCCACTCCAAGTGGAACGGCGATTTGCTCAATGGTAACGACATCGCGCTGATCAAGCTGGCTACTGACGTCATCGGGATCGACATCGCCGTACGCTACACCGGCTCGGACGAGTACGGCCGGATCGGCACAGCGGTGGGATACGGTATGAGCGGGACGGGCGAGACCGGCGCGGTGACATCGGCCGGTACGAAGCGCGCCGGCGAGAACGTCATCGATGCCTTCTACAGCAGAAGTCGGAAGAAGACGTCCACGATCTTCCTGTCAGACTTCGACAATCCCGCTAACCCGGGCGATAACGCTTACGGTAGCAGCACGCCGCTTGCCCTCGAATACCTCATCGCCCCAGGCGACAGCGGCGGACCGGTGTTCATCGACATCGGTGGCGAACGTATGCTGGCGGGCGTCAACTCGTTTGCCGCGTCGTTCGACGGGGAAACCAACTCGGACTACGGCGACGTGTCCGGCCATACCCGCGTCTCGGAGTTCAACAAGTGGATTGACAACACCATTGCCGCTGACGGCGGCGGGAAAGGGAAAGGACAAGGTAAAGATAAAGGTAAAAAAGGCGGCGGAAAGCCCTCGATGTCCGAATCGGACCAGGGCGCCACCCCATTGAACATTCCTGAACCGACCACGCTAATCTTACTGGCCGGAGGCCTTCCTTCTTTAATGCTGAAGCGCAAGCGTCGTCGCCTGGCGGCTCTCGCTCGCGCTGCGGTCTGAGTAGTTACGTTTAACGTACCCCTGTTTCTTCACCGCCACCTGCAGTTGAACGGGAACCGCGTCGATCTTTACGCGCCGAACGGTCAGAAGGCCATTCTTGTCAGGCCGCACTTCGCCCTCCTGCAAAACTTTTCCGTTGCGCACCGTTTTCCAGGTATGGCTCTCGCCGGTTTTCACTTTGAACGCCTGCAAACGCCTGAGCGTAACGTCGGCGGTTGACTCCTGTGGAATGGTTTCAGGTTTGCCCAGTTCATCGTTCTTGACGAGGCGAAGCTGTATCGCGAAGTTCTTGTCCGTGTCGGTTATGTTCTTCCAGCGATAGTATCCGTTGATCTGCCCCTTCTGGTCTTTGCCTGTCTTGTTCTTGTGTCCGGGATACGTCTCGTCGCTGTCGGAGTCGGTGAATACGGGATATGCCTCGTTCTTGACTATCTTCAGCCAGGGGAAGTCGTAAACCGCGCGATTGGCCATGTCGGGTCGCGAGGCGTGGCCGAACGGTCCCCAGGCAAAGATCATCGGCAGCTTGTTCTTCTTGCAGTGAGCCAGCAGGTCTTCCTGTCCCTTGGACCATCCGTCCGTCTGGGAGGATGTGTTGATCGTCGGCGGAGGGTCGGGGTAGTTGGAATTCTTCAGGCGAAACAGCACATGATCCGCACCGGCCGGTACGTTAACAAGAATGGCCGCAAAGATATCGCCCCGGCAGTATCCAATCCCCAAACTGCCCGTACCGCCCATGGACCGCCCGCTCAAGTAGACTCGATTGCGGTCAGCCTTCTGGTTTTTGATTACCCACTCGACGGTATCGAGAACGCGTTTTTCGGTGGGGTATAACTTATTGGCGTACTTGTCCTTGTTCTTCTTGATACCGTGCCATCCCCACCACCAGTCCGGTTTGTCGTTGCGGCAGTCGAGGTAGAGGATCGCATAGTCCTTGCTCCCATATTGGTGACGGTGTTTGGATTTGTATGCTTCATTAAGTGCCTGCTGACCGCTCCCGCCGGCATGATGGAGAATAACGCGCAGCGGTGGATTCTTAACGTTCTCGCAGGGTAGAACGAAGAAATATTTTTTGCCATTGTTCCCTTTTTCACCGTGTTCGTATCGAAGCACTTTGCGCCCGCTGATCTCAAATTCCCTGACCATCTTCAGACCCGCCAGGGGCTCAGCCGCCCAAACAACCCCCGCCATCAACGTCGTAAGAACCGCCGCGGTTGTGAATATGCGTAATGATGTTTTTGTTATATATTTCATAATCGCAGGGTAACGGTTAACGAAGGTCTAATCAACAGGCCAATCGTAGAAGCGGCTTCCAGCCGCTTTAATCAATGCGGCTTAATCGGCGGTTTGCCGGTCCTGCTGCTTGCCCTGTTTATCTTCCGCAAAGCGGTGCGCCCCAAACCGCCCGCGCAAGAGTGAGGCCGGATATCCGACTGCTCGGCTGGTTTTGTTTTCATTTGGGCTTTGCTCTATTTCTTGCCTCCGGTACAATCCGTGCTCTCGGACCCCCGCATACGCGGACCAGTATGTTGGCGGCGGAGATCATGTATGGCCAGATCGAACGAGCCCAAACCCGCGGACTCTTCGGATGCATCCGGTGAGGCCGAGAAGTCCGCACATCCAAAATCCGCCTGGAGATCGACGGTAATGGTAACGGCTCCACGGGTATTCTGGAATGGAAGGTTTACAACGAGCCCAAGCGGCGATAGAGAGAGACAGCCAGGGCCCTCTGCGAGAGCAGATGACCGGAGATGACAGCGATGAATGCCAGACTGATTGTGACCAGTGGGGAAACGACCAGCGAATTTCCTCTGGACCCGCGGGGCGCCACCATCGGCCGCGACCCGGATTGCGACATCTTCCTGGACAGCGGTCACGTGTCCCGCCTGCATGCGAGGCTCTTCCTGGACCCATTTGAACGTTGGATCCTCGAGGATCTCGGGAGCACCAATGGCACCCTCGTCAACGGGAAACCTGTGGCGGTCCATGCCCTGCTGCCGGGCGAGGTAGTGACCATGGAGCCGTTTTCGGCAACGCTGGTCGTGCAGTTGGACGTAGACGACATGCTTGTAGTCAGCGGATCAGGATCGACCCAGGTGCATGACGCCAAAGTGGAGATCCTCCGGACATCCGCAGGCGCCGGGCCGGGGCTTCTTGTCGCTCGGCTCAAGGATCTCAACCGCTTCACCGACCGGTTGTCGGCCCTGACGGACGCTGCCGATATATATCCGACGGCATGTCGCCTGCTCGGCGGGGCGAAGCGGACTATGGCCCTTGTACTCCGCCTGAGCGCCGCCGAAGACGCGCTGGACACCCCGCCGTCAGTCCTCGCTCACCATCTAACCGGATCCGACGGCCTCGAGGCGAATGTGGACGTTGCGAACCTGCGCCTGTCGCGCCGGGTGCTGGACGCTGTTCGAACGGACCACGAGACTGTTATGGCAAAGAGCCTGCCGCCGGTCGGCGAGGAGATGTCATTGACGATCCGAGACGAGCTCAAGCCCCGGGCGGTGCTCTGTACGCGCATCGGGCAACAACCGCAGTGTTTCGACGTGATCTACCTGGACATGCCTTTGAAGCAAGTCTCCGATGAAACGATGGACTTCCTCCAGGCCGCCACCCACCAGGTTCGTTTGACGAGGGAAAGCTTGTTACTCGCTGAGATGCGAGCCAAGCGACGAGTATTGGACAGGGAACTCGCCATGGCCGAGGAGATCCAATCGAAGCTGACACCCGAGGGCGCCCCCGATGTCGCCGGTGTCGACGTTGCTGTGCTGTACCGCCCCGCGATGTGGGTCGGCGGGGACTACTGCGATATCTGGTCGCCTCCGGACGGACGGATGGCATTGGCCCTTGGTGACGTTTCGGGCAAGGGCCTTCCTGCCGCTATGGTGATGGCCAACCTTCACGCCGTCCTGCGAACGGCTGCGGAGTTCTGCGGAGACCCCGGCGAAATAATGAGCCGAGTAAACCGGCACCTCCTCCAACACCTGCCCGAAGGCATGTTCGTGACGCTGTTCTTCGGTCTGCTGACGCCGGACGACGGTATGCTCCAGTATGTCAACGCCGGGCACATCCTTCCGCTGCTGATCGACGCGAAGTCGGGCGCCTCGCCCCTGGGCCGACCGAGCA
>JADHXQ010000109.1 GCA_016782885.1 Phycisphaerae bacterium
TGACCTTGACCCTGGCCTTGACCCTGGCCTTGACCCTGGCCTTGACCCTGGCCTTGACCCTGGCCTTGTCCCTGGCCTTGACCCTGGCCTTGTCCCTGACCCTGGCCTTCACCGGCGGCTGCCGCCACGGCTGCAGCACTGGCGCCGGCGCCGGAAGCAATCATCTCGGACGTTCCCATAGGTGAACTCGGCGTCATGCCCGTACCCACCGGCGTTCCGCCACCAGGCATTCCTCCTTGGCCTTGGCCTTGACCTTGTCCCTGTCCTTGTCCCTGACCTTGTCCTTGTCCCTGACCTTGTCCTTGACCTTGTCCTTGTCCCTGACCTTGTCCTTGTCCCTGACCTTCACCCTGGCCTTCGCCTTGACCTTCACCCTGGCCTTGCCCCTGGCCTTGTCCCTGACCTTCGCCCTGGCCTTCGCCTTGACCTTGCCCCTGACCTTGCCCTTGACCTTGTCCCTGGCCTTGCCCCTGGCCTTGTCCCTGGCCTTGTCCCTGGCCTTGTCCCTGGCCTTCGCCCTGGCCTTCACCCTGACCTTCGCCTTGACCTTCGCCTTGGCCTTCGCCTTGACCTTCGCCTTGGCCTTCGCCTTGGCCTTCGCCTTGGCCTTCGCCTTGGGCTTCGCCTTGGGCTTCGCCCTGGGCTTCGCCTTGGGCTTCACCCAGCGTTGACGCTATATCTGAGGCTTCTCGGATCGGTTTATTCGCAATCTCGCTGCCTCCGGTCACGTTTTCAACTGCCGTTCCGGTTTCGGCAAGTGAGTCAGCGTGTTCGGCCATTGCCTTAGCCAATTCCTTTTGGGCTTCGCCAGTCTGTGCCCCGCCAGTTTTCGCAGCGGCGGCAACGATGGCTTCGACGGTGGTCTGCTGTGCCTCGACCATTTTTTTCAGTAGTTCAGCTTCTTTGAGCAACAGTTCAAGATCTTCTCTCTTTATTTCCGCAAGGATTCTGGCTCGCTGCACATCGCGTTCGCCTTTGGGGTGCACGTCTGCGGCCCTATGCAGTGCCGCACCGACACTGGGGGTATTCCCAAAAGCCTTGTCGCCCAGAGTATGCATCTGGGGCGCTGGCGGTTGCGCCGGACCGCCCAGCAGCTTGTTAATTTCGCCCTGGAGCGCCACGACCCCGCTGAGTTCCGTCTTGACAGCTTCTATCAACTTCGTGGCCGTACCGCCCATTGTCTTTCGAACATCAGCAGCGGCCGCATTGAGGTTCTTGGCGACATCAGCGGAGGTGCCAACCTTCTTCTCCACGCCCATTTCCCTGACGAGTTTGGCGGCTGCTGTGGCTGCTGCCTTCAGGGGCTTGACGGCATCGGGAGCTGTGACGGCTATGCCTTTAGCAATCTTCTCGGAAATCTGACGGACCTTCTCTGCTTCCGAGCGTGGATACTCCAGTTGCTGGGCCTTCAACTTGCCGGCCTTGAGTTCCTGAGAAAGATACCTGTTTGCAGCCGCAGCGCGATCCAGCACTTCAGCCGCTCGATTGAGTTCACCCAGGGTCATCGCCAATGCATCGATGATCGCCCAGGAAGCACCTTCTCTGGCCTCTCCGACGGCATGGCGAATGGCCCGTCCACCGGCATGAACCTTCTTGGCGCTTTCGGCAGACTTACTGGCCAGTGCTTCCCCGGCCGCTTCTGCTGCATCGGCGGCGGTGCGTATGCGTGAAACCACTATCTTGGTCAATTCCGGTTCGTTGGCGACAGCTTTGAGGACCTTGCTGACTTCAACTTCGATTTTGGAGGCCTGAGGCGCATCGCTAGCGGAGATTTTTGCGCCCTGATCGTGTTTCTGGAGGGCAGCAGCGACCTTATCCCTGGTCTCCAGGAGTTTCTCGTGAAGCGCCATAAGCTCTTCGGCCGTCCGGTCGCGCTCCATCCCAAGCTGCTTGTCGAGTTCCTCCAGCAATTGCGCCAGGGCGCCTACTACGCGCCCCTGCTCGTCCATGGCCCGAGTCTTTTCCTTGTCAAAGATCGCACGCCTTGCGTTTTCAGAAGCATTCACGCCGATATCGGCAAGACGTATGCATTTTTCGCTGGTCCCGATCAATGCCATAATCGAGCTCAGCCCATCGGTGATCTCTCCCTGGGCCTTGACCCATTGATCTGCATTTGCATCTGTGAATTGCTGGGTGCGAACCGCCTTGAGAAGCGTTTCCTGACGCTCCAGGATTTTGACTACCTGTTCCTGGGCCTGTATCAGAGCATTGCGGATGTTGACCTGTAGTGTCGCCATCACCTTTTCGAGACCGGCGATAATACCACGCTGCGTTTCGGCGGCTTCGGGGAAAGCGGTGGCCGTCAGCTGCTCGACCGATTTGACCATGTTCTCGGTGACACCGGCCTTCTGCATCACTCGATCGGCATCGCCTGCCAACGCCCCCAGATCGCCCGACTGTTCAGCCGACGACTTCAGTATCTTGGACAGACTGAGGCTCATCAGACCAAGGTTTTTCTGAGAATGGATAGCCCTGGCTGTGGCGGTTTCTCTTTCATCATTCAGTTCGAGAGTCGTCTTCAGGAGCAACGTTTGCCCACCGATCAGGGACCTCACCCGTTCGATAAGGTCAGCCAACTGCCTCCGCAGGCGAAGGCGTTCACGCTCGGCCAGGATCCGAAGCAGAATCTTGTGCATCTTCTCCTGAGCTTCCTTGTAGGTTTTGGCCCGCTCGTCGCCCTGCAGCGCATATGCCTCCGACAGCAGTGTGACAGCCTCCTTCATCTCCTTGTCAATCAGGGAGGCCGATCGTTTCTGCATCAGCTTCAGGTCGTTGTAGAGCGGAAGCTTGCTCATCTTGTTCTCTTCGAGTTGCTTCAGGTGCATTTGCAGAACACCTTTGAGCAATTCCTGCATGAGCCTGCGAGCACGCTTCTGGTAATCTCGCTGCCGTGCAATAAACTGCCTGTCGCGCTTGGAGGACTGACCTGACGCATCTTCGCCCATGAACGACAGAACGCCTGACAGCACGAACACCACAACCAGCACCGCACATCTGACAGATTGTTTCCGTTTTATCATTTTCCTGCCTCCAACTGGGCACGGAGTATCTCGTCCAGTTTCTTGTCCATCTGTTCAGTCAACCGGTCCATTGCTTCCAGGACACCGACATCGTCTGTGATCTCGAAGACCCATTTCTCAGATCGCCTGCTTTTACCCTCGATGTCACCGCGATAGTCCACTGCCTCGATAAAAGCGGAAACCTGGTAACCTTTCTGCAGTTTCATCTTGCCCAGATCCACCGTGTACGAACCGCCCCAAGTGCCCACTCGGTTCCCTTCTTTGTCCCGCGGTTTGGCTATGGAACGCACCGGCAGATCGGTCTGCTGACCGTCGGCGTCCATGATCGCCAGGTGTAGAGTAATTTCATCCAATGCGTAATCGTCGATCGTACGGAACATCAGGGCAGGCGTTGCCCCGGGCACGACATGGCGGCTGTAACCCATCAACGCCGCCCTGGGAGGAAGGTCGGCCGCGATATGCACCACGCCCTTTACCGGGCTCTCGGGGTGCTGGTTATTACTGTCGGTGACGTCAATCTCGAATCGCACCATTTCGGTGACGCTGGCAAGGGGGTTGGGGGTTTTATCCTTACCGGACGGATCGAGCAACGCCCGGTCTAACACTAGCGTTTTTCCGCGCCGCGTCAGCGGGTACGGGGTTGGCGGGTTTCCAGAAGTGGTCTTCTCAGAAGCGCTCTTTTCAAAAGTAATCGTACCGCTGACGATTTCCTTGTTGTCGCAGGTGATTACCGGGATAATCTTTGACCCTTCGACCACAATCGCCTGTCGCCGATTTTTCGGTTTGGGCGGGGTCTTACCGCGAACGTATTTCGGAGTGACGATTTTCATGTCAAGCTCCACCCGCGGACGGGGAACGAGCTTCAGTTGTCGAGTCTTCGATTGAGTATCGCCGAGATACACGGTGTACGAGATGTGATCCAGAACGCTGTTGAGCGTACCGCTGTAGAGCACGGCATCGTCGCCTTCCTGGCCCCGGCGCTTCAGTTCGATGCTGGTCGCCATACCGCTGGTAAGGGCTTCGATTTCAACCGTCCCTGATTTGGGCAGCTCGCTGGGACCCGAGACGTGCCTGGCGCGGACCACGAACTTAACAGGCTCACCCTCGGCCTGCATGTGATCCGGGGTCGGTGATACAATTTCTATGCTCGTTTGCGTCGGGTAACGGGCTTCAAAAAGCACCATTCGTTTCAGGAACGCGCCCGTATATTTTGAGTAGACAACGGCCGGTACGAGGCAGATTACCGCCGTGATAACAAACACAAGCATGCGATTGAACAGTTCCTTGCGGGAGAATCCTTCCAGGAAGTTCAACTCGCCGGCAGCCTGCCCGGTATACTCAACCACTGCATCCCTCAGTTGCTTCGACCCATACTGCAACCGGTTCTCATCGTCGAACTGGATAGCACCCACAATGTCCGAATGCATACCATGCATTCCGTCAACCATCACCGCCAATGCGGTCTCAGTTTCATGGACCTTCAGTGCGGGCACGAGGAATCGGACAAAAGCCCATACCGCCGTGCCGATCACGCCCAGCAGGACGATGGTCCGCTCCAGTTGCCCCATGTGAATCCAGAAGTCCAGAAGGAAGGCGATCGCCATCGCCCATAGCAGGACACTCAGGACCGTAGATCCCATCACTCCCAATCGCACAGTGGAGCGAAACAACCGCAGTCGGGCCAGACCCGCACGAATTTTCGGTAATCGTTTCATTATTGTAGGTTCATTAGCTTACGGGTTAACCACTCGCCCAGCATCAGCACCAGCCCCACCACAAGCACCAGCCATGTGTTCCAAAGAGGCAAGCGACGATTGCTGTATTCTTCCACGCTACGATCTCTGATATCGTCGGCCAGTGTGGCCACTTCGTGCAACTCGTACGACTTACCACCGGTATTCTCCGCCAGTGCTCGCTGCATCGCCAGGTCTCTGACGGCAGATCGACCTTCAGCCGTCGTGGGAGAAACCTTGAACGTTGCCTCGACCTCATCGAGCGTAACCGGATCCTTTACAAGCAACCGGTGCAATCCGCTGGCAAAAACCGGCACGGAGGTTTCGTATATCACTTTGTCGCGAGACAGCGGAATGCTGATGAGCGTCTGGGCGGTCTTCGACTCACCGGAGGTCTGCTGGGCGAGCAATCTGGCCGACAGGCTACCGGATTCCAGATTCAGCGGTTCGTAGTTCCTGTTGTGGGCCTCGACGGTCACGCGAACCTTCTGTCCGGCCTGGTACACGTCGCGGTCGGTTTCGACCCGGAAACGCTTCTGCGACCCCAATGCCCTGCTCAGTCCCATTCGATAGATCAACTGGCCCCAGAGTTGGCTGTAATACTTCTCACCGTAGAGCCTGCGAAGTCGCCACGTTTCGTTAAAGGCGAAATAGACCACCTCGCCTTTTCCGTAGCGACGGACCGCAATGAGGGGCTGGGGAGTTTTGGCGTCAACGCAACGGTCCCGCGGGTGCTCGGCGAGAACGGTCGCCAGCGGATGAGGGCGCAAGCCCGGTTGATACCACTGAAGGTTCCGTAAGTGGCTCCACGCCTGGGTGTTTTCGTAGTCGCCTTCACCGAGTCTCATGAAATCGTATTGCTCGGCCTTGGGGGTAAGCCGCAGGTTGAAAGGCCCGTGACGGAGGCGCAAGCCCGGACCGGGCACGACCGGAAGCATGTCCGCGACTTTTGTGTCGATCAGGGCCGACGGACCGAATCGCGGACCCGCAAGAACAACCAGCCCTCCACCGAACCGCGAGACGTACTCCTGCAGCATTTCCTGGAAGTGCGGAGAAAGCGCCCTGGCCGGTACGTCCGAGATGAAGATTATGTCGTAGCTGAAGAACTCTTCCCGAGAGCGAACGAGGGTCTCGATGAACAGGTCATTACCTCTCCGGACACTGAAGTCGGCTGAATCCAGGTAAGTGCGGAAGCCTTCCCGCCCGATCATCGGATGGCGGTGGAATACTTCTTTAACGAACCGCCACTCCCACGTCGGTTCGTATTCCACGAACAAAAGCTTCAGCGACTCGTCGCGGATCATCACGTCGCGCTCGTCGGAGTTGTCGTCCTGCAGGACTTCCCCGCCAAGGGGCCTGACTCGGGCCTGAAGGGTAAACCGCCCGGTCACCTGCGGTTCGTACGTTATCTCGGCGGTCACGGTCTCGGCATCAAGGCGAACGGTTTTTGACTGGGCTACACGCTCGAATTGCTCGCCTTCCACGGCGCCTTCGATCGTGCCCAGGCGCCTGCCCAGCAGTTCGACTTCAGCGTCTTGTCCGTTCAGACCGCTCTGACGCACCAGCACGGTTATGCTCGTCTTCTCGCCCTTTTTCAGGACCATCGGGGCCTGGAGGCTCACCGAAAGATTTGTCGCCTCTGACGGACCTACTCCAACCGTATAGAGCGGCACCTTGAGTCGCTGAGCTGCATGCAAAACCGGTTGCCCCCGGTTCTGGTCGAAGTCGCTGACGACAACCACGCCGGCCAGCAGGTGGCTGCGGTTGCGGCGCCTCAGGTCGTCCATCGCCGTTCCCAGCGCCGTGACGTTCGCCTTCGTACCTTCCAACTTCCCAGCAACGTAGTCCGCATCGATCTGCTCGGAGTCCAGTTGAGGCATGAGGATTTCCCGCACCTGGTCCGGTTGGTCAAGTACGTAGCCCCTCAGGCGGAACTTCTTGCTGAGTTTGTCGAGCCAACTGAGTTGGTCGCTGCGAAGCGATGCCTGCACGAGATTCTGGCGGCTCGGGCGATTGGCATCGTCGTCGAATTTTGGCGCCTCGGCGCCCAGGGCGCTCTTGAGTGCAACCTTCGTTTCGTCCGATATCCCGTCGACCATGTTCATGCTGTCAGTACCGTCAAACAGCATCAACAGCAGCGGGCGCGGACTCTGCTTGACTTTCACCGCCACCTCTGGCTCGGCCAGTATCCATACGAACATACTGAGCAGAACCGCCCGGAAGATCGCCATGGTGATAGTGGCTTTCTTGCTGCCCAGACCCTGGTATCGCAGGTAGAAGATGACCGAAAGCGCCGCCATCGCCAGACAACAGAACAATACCAGCGCAGGGCGCTGATGCGCCCAGGGGGCGGCGAACTGAAAGTGCAGGTCAACGACCGATTCCAGTCCTTCGATGCCAAGGAGTTTTCCCAGCCAATACATCATTGCGTTATCTCCGGCGTTGCAGTCTGATCGGCGGCGTTCTGGGGCGACTTGGTGGTTTTCCCGGACAGGCCTGCAATGCGCCAACCTGTCAAGAGAACCATCTCAAACAATACGAACCCCAGTGTCAGGAGCATAAGAACCCACCAGAAATCGTGCCCGATGTAGCTCTTGCCCGCCAGGCTGATCTTCGCGTCCCCACCGATCCATGTAATGCTCGTCTTCCCGATCTTGTCGGGGATGTCATTTTTGGTGTGACACTCCAGTTCGCTTTCGTCGGCGGGCCCGTTGACGGCCAACACCATGGACCAGTCGTCCTGTTGTGTCTTTTTATCGCCTTTTTTCGAACTGTCCTCGCGGCGAATCGTGTACACCCCCCGCTTCTGGATCGACTCGAGACGCAGTCCGAAGTTCTGGGCGCTCAACGCCTCGACACCGTGCATACGAGGTTCGGACTCACCGGGACTCTGAACGGTAAAGCTGAAGCCCTGATGGGCCGCGGCCACCGGAACCAGAATCTCGGTCTCGGCGCCGAACGTCCTGTCCGGTAGCGAGCGAACCAGCAGAGATCGCATAATCCGGTCCAGAAGCAGCACGCCATTGTCCAGCGCCAGCGTGTTCCATGAAGGCCACATGCCCGAAGTAAGCATCACGACGCGCCCCTTGCCTATCTCGCGTTCCACAACGAACGGATGCCCGTTATCGTAGTTACCCAGAACGCGAGGCTGCGTGAGATTGACGAGATCCTCAATCTCGAACTCAGAGGCATCCCTGGCCAGAGGGTTCGTCCATGACAACCATCTCGGGTTCATTGCATCGGCTTTGCGGCGATCTTCTTCCCGGCGAGCCTTGTCCTCGCCGGACAGCTTGCCCGCCGCTTCCCGTTCGTTCCAGAGTTTCTGGTTTTTGTCATGTTCGCCCAGCCACTTGCGTTGCGCCTCGATCCGTTGGCGTTCGGACTGGGATATCGTTTTTCTCGCGGCGGGGATGTCGGCGACTACGGCCTTGAAGAACCGCGGCGTGTTCAGGATGTCCCGGGTCTCTTGGGGGTTCGTGTCGAGGTACAGTGCCCGCCCGATCACGCTTGGCGCATCCAGACCGAAACTGATCAGACGCGTCTGGTTGGCTTGGGGAACGCGCCCAACGGGCATATCCTTAAGTGGCGCCGGTAGTATCCCCGCCCCGTCCAGCCACGCCATCGTAGTCCACCGGGCCGGATCGAACGCCTCCCCGGCGCCGAGGAAGATATTCCCCCCCTGCTCCACATACTCTCTGAGCATGGCAACGGCTTCGGGCGTCGGAGACTCGACCCCGGCGATCACGACCAGGCGAACATCTTTCAGGTCCTCTCGAGTGATCTGGCCAATCTTTCGCTGGACCGGCTTGATCAGTTGCCTGCTTCCCGAAGCATCGCGCGGCCTCGAACTCAGCAGCTTGCGAACACGCGAGGTCTCACCGAACATGTTCTCTCTGGGGCGCTCATCGCTACCGTACTGGTCGATGAAGAGAACCGGCGTCCTGGTTACTACCGGTACGATCAGCGATCGGTAATCGTCCATCGGCAGATAATCCGTGGGGGTCAGGCTCAACGTAGCCGGGATGAACAGAGGCTCGTTGCCGCCTCCAACCTTGAACGCGTGATGAAAGTCCAGTTGCAGGTCGTGTCCCGACACCAGGTCCACATAGCGTACGATTTCGTCGGCGCCGGCGATCTTGAGTTTTACGGTGACCTTGCGATCCTCGCCTTCGTGTCGGATGGTAGCGCGAAAAACGGCCGTCGAATCCGTATCGGCGATACCATGGAGCAGTTTGAAGCTGGCAATCCACGTATTGGACCGCTTGGCATCGGCCCGCTTGCTTTTGCCGGACGGAGCGGCTTGCACGATCTGGATGTCGGATATACCTTCCAGATAAGTTTCGGCCCCGTCGAACGACCAGCTTCTCCGCTGGACATCTCCGATGAAGACGACGCGTTTTGTGGGCAGGTCGCTGGCAAGGTCGCAGGCCTTCTTGGCCTGGGCGAAGCCTGTGGCTATGGGGACCGACCGGTCGACAACCTCTATACGGTTGACGGCCTCCAAGGCGTCTTCCTGGGTCGTACAGATATCCCGCGTATGCCATCTCGAGTAAGTACACAGTGGGATAACCGATATCTCCGAGCCCGACGGAAGTTCGCCGATGAACTCAGCAGCTTTGACTTTCGCCTTGGCCAGCAGCGTCTCGTTGATCTCCGCGTACCCCATCGACAAGCTGTTGTCGATCACGATCACAGCATGCATTGGCTGCGTGCTGCCACCAGCATCAGCGCCGGTCGACCAATAGGGACGCGACATCGCCAAAACGAACAGGACCACTATAAACGTGCGCAGCGCGAGGAGCATCACGTCGCGCAGTTGCAGGATTCGACGGGACCTCTTGATAACTTCCCTAAGGAAGAGCATGGGCCCCCAGTAGATCGTCCGGCGCCTTCTGCGGTTCAACAAATGGATGATCAGCGGTCCACCTGCCGCCACAAGCGCCGTCAGGAATATGCCCGATAGAAAGCTCATTATTCAGTCAACGCCTTTCGGTTTTTCGAGTTCTCGCCGCTCATTACCGTCCCGCTCGACTTGACAGCCAGCCTTGTGGGACTATCCTTCCCCCCGCCCTTCTGGGCGGAGGGGTCATGCGATTCGGGGGCTCTCACCACCACACTTGCCTTACCGCTCCGGGGTGTATTGTGCGCTCTCTCGGTGCTTCGGACCCCGCGAACACCCTTGCCCTGCTGAAGGATCGGCAGATACCTGTTGGGAATATTCAGCGCGAAGACCCCCACCGCCGTACCGAACATCAGTCCGGACTTGCCGCCGACCCGCCCGGCGGTCCAGGACCCGTGACTCTCGGCGCCCAAATTGGCGTCCTTCCCTTTACGAGACTGTGAATCGACCAGGGCCTTGCGAATGAGCGGATAACCGTCCTGCCACAGCTTGCCCCCCATCTGGTAGAGTGCCTGGGACACGTAGAGCATCGTGTAGGCATCGAAAGGCATCTTCCCGGGCGTAACCTTCATACGGGTCTTGATATCATCGAGTACGCCATTCATGCTCCGGCGGATCCGGTAGTCACCGTACTTACCGAACTCCTGGAGACACACAGCACCGGCCGCGGCCATCGCTGTCGTACCGCTTCCACCATTGTACGTGAAACGCCCGGGGTATCTGGCTTCCTCTTCGCGCCATCCGTACCGGGCGGCAAGGTCGTCGGGTTTACCACTCTTGCGGTAATAACCCTGCACCGATTTGATCGCCAGCGCGATAGTCTCTCGGGGAATGTGAATACCGATGTCCATCGAGCCGCGCAGCGCTTTGGCCTGCATGACCGCCAGCGACAGATCGTGTCCCTTGCTCTGGCGAGCGCCAACGTAATCCCAACCACCGTCGCGACATTGAACGTCGATGATGAGTTTGACGGCTTTTCTCAGCATCCGCCCCAAACGCTTGTCGTTGCTCATCCCGTAAGCCTGTGTCAACACGAACGTAGCCAGACCGTGATTGTACATGTCACGCCTGTTGCCCGTAATGTTCAGCATTCCCGATGGTTTGGCGTTAGCCAGGACGTAGTCAAGCGCTCTGCGGACGTTTTCTCTGTATTTACCGGTTTCCGGCGTATTGCCCGCCGAAAGAAATGCCAACGCCCCCACTGACACCAGCCCCAGATCCTGCGTTTCCCAATTACCCTCTTTGCCCTGATTATTCGCCAGCCAGATCAGACCCATATTTGAAGCCTGTTCGCCGGCGGCATTCGTTTCCCACTTGCCTTCAGCATGAACCGTTCCAGATGAGAGGGCAATTGCGGCGATGAGGATAAGGCACGTTATGGATTTACCCATACAAGTTTCCTTAATCTGTGCTTATGCCGGAAAGCGAACTGTCCAGCATCGAGTCCTATGAGCCCTGACAGCTATACTTGACCATGGCGGCCAAATGGTTACAAGAAAAAAAAAAGCCGACTGGTCAAACACAATTTTTTCACTTCGGCTCGGGTTCAACTCAAGCTGACGTTCCCGAAACAAGAACAAGAATAATATATGGACACAACTCCACCAGAAACCGTCTATTGCAGATTTCCCCACATTTTATGACGAACTGATTATCTGAGGCGCCAAACCGCACAGCGCCACCCGCGCCCCCTTCACCGCCTACCATAATTAACCTACAGCGGAACCGTCAGCGGTGATTCGGCCAGTATGTCCGCCAACAAATCATGGGCGCCATCTACAGACAGATCGTCACCCGGCGCCTGGAGATCATATTCCCCCGCCGTGCGATACCGCATTGTTGTCGGCAAGCCGACTGATATCGCCTGAGGTTCGGAGATGTAGTCGTCCGCTGACGGCGACTCCACAAGCAGCAGATCGACGGTTGGTGCGGGTGCTGTGGCGGCGATTGGGGCATCACTGTCATCATCGTCGGGCGGCAGAGTGGCTATTGGAACCGCTGGCGGCGCCACAGATGCGCTGGCGGCGAGGGGCTCGCCACTGGCGGGCGCCGCAAGTGCGGTGCCTTGCCCGGCGGCGCCCGGCGCGCCGGGGGGTAGTGATGTGCCACGGTTGGCGAGAACGACCGACCAGTCGAGAAAATCGACCCTGCCGCTACCGTTGAGGTCATAGAATCTGCTATAGCCCTCTTGACCGGCCCATACAAACATCCGTGTGCGAATACCGTCGCGGTCAACAAGATTCGTCGCCCCGTCTCGAGTGGTATCGCCCGGAAGGACGTCGAAGCGGAACCGGAAATCGCCGCCCGCTGTGTCGTCGCCGGAGGGGAACGTGCTCGTCCCATCGGTCCATTCGCCGTCGAGTGCAACTCCGCCGGAATGCACATTGTCGGACAGATCGATCAACAACCTGCCGGGTTCAATCAAACCGCCAAAGGTCCACGTGGCCGTAAAATTGGACTCGTCGTAGACAAAGCCGGTGACAGGCGGGGTTATACTTCCTTCATCCAGGCCCGTTCCGCTCAGAACCAGGTCGCCTTGGACAATGCTGACATCCTTGCTGAAGCAGATCACCAGCTTATCGAGGTTGGACCAGGGAAGTATATCGAGTTGGGCGCCCTCGGTGGGGATGCGATAACCGAGGTGCGGGATTGTAGGATGGCCGAGGCGATCTTGTGGCTCCCCTGAATCCAGGTAGTCCAGGAAGACATTGCTCCACTCACTGCTGCGCACGAGGGCGTGTACGACTGCAGGTGGACTATCATCGTATACGGTGATGGTGAAGACCTGATCAGCAGTAGCGCCGAATTCGTCCGTTACGCGGAGGGTGACTGAGTTCTCGCCGACGTTCCCGCTATCCGGTGTGCCCGTGAGCGTCGCCGTGCCGTTACCCGGGTTCGTCAGGTTCAGCCAACTGGGGCTGGGCAACTCTGGCGCGGTGATCGTGAGCGAAGCGTCCTGATCGGGATCACTGGCCGTAACCTCGTAAGTGAAGGTCGCACCTTCGGAAGCGATAGTTATCGGTGTGCTGGTGAAGTACGGCGAATTATTCACTTGCTCGTAGAACCCGGGCGTCGGGGCGGCGGCGTTCCAACTGGCCGAATCGTTGCCCCAGAAATGCGAATCGTTGCGATTTAGCGACTCGCCGCCGCCGTCGGGGCTCGTCGGCCAGGGCGCAACGTTGTCATACTCCACCTGGTCTTCGATATAGTGGGGTACAAAGTCCGTCTCCTCCAGCGGAGGCGAATCGGGGCGCTGCAACTGCAAGAGCTCGCCGCCATTGTTCAACTGGCCTCGGAACCCGCCTGCCAACGCAACGCTTGCATCAATACCGTAGTGAGTCTGGAACGCGGTTACGCGATCGGCGTTGTCGATCTTGTCCGGGTCGAACGACAGCACCACGAGCGTGGAGTAGGCGGCGATTGTGACGCCCAAATCGAATTCCATGTCAACGCCGCCGCGAAGGCGCCAATCGGCAAGGTACTGCGGCGTATCGGGGGGATTGTCAAGCCACTGCGAGAGGTTAATCGCCTGGTTCGTGGTATTGAAGATTTCGATGAATTCGAGATCATCGGAATCGACGCCGCCCGGACCGTCGGGATCTGAGACGTTGTACATGATCTCGCTGATGATGATATCGTCGGGGCTGCGAGGCTGGCTGCCGGCATTGTCGCCGTTCAGCGTCCGTGCTTCCATCGGGTACATTCCGCCGCTCCCGTTGGGCCAGCGCCCGAACGATTCGCCATTGGCGGCCGCATTAAACTCGACGTGATCGACGAAGTGAGTCAGATTCCCCGTTCCGTCGGCTTTCATAAGCCACACATCGTCTCCGTGGGCGCCGTTGAGGGCAAAGTCCTGCGGATCGGCGGGCAAGACGTTGAAGTCGTCCTCGTCGAAGATCAGGTATCCATACGGGCCGATCTCCGTACCGAAGGGGATCTGGAATTTCTTGTAGTCTCCGTTTGAGAAACTCGATGCCCAACCCCACTCGTCGCTGAGGAACCACCCGCCGACGTTCACGATCTGATCGGTCGTATTGTACAGTTCAATCGTATCTATCAGGGGAATGTCGGTATGGGTCAGTACTTCGTTGATAACGATGTCCGTGACCGGAGCGATACCGTCGGAACCGGGCGAACCGCCGTATTCCGCGCTCGATCGCCAGTTGCCGCTGTCTTCGAGATACTCGCTATGCTGCTGCCCGGACCACGGAATGACAGTCGCGTCTTCCAACACGATCGTCGCGCCCTTGCCGTCGGCCTTGCCGGGCCAGCCGCCCGCATCGTTATACTCGAAGTTGAGGAGCACTTTGTCGAAGAGGCCCAGCATTTGGAGGCGTTCGCCGTTGCTGTTGAGAATGCCCGTGAACTCGCCAAGCACGGTAGCTCCACCGCCATATCGCGCGTTGAATGCCGAGGCGTTGCTCACTACCACGGCGTGGGCCCCGGCTCCAAGGGATGCTGAGACGGTCTGATTGTAGGTTATGCCCTTGGTAAAGTGCATCCCGATCAGGTCGACGGCGTCCGCGGAGATATTCTTGATCTCGACGAATTCGAAGTCGGCGGCGACAAAAGCCGAATCGATCGCCAGTTCCTCAGGGGTCGGATCGTAAGGTGCGTAGTTGATTTCGGTGATCACGACCGGTCCGGCGACCACGGGCTGGCCGTCGAAGAGGAACTCGGCCTCGTTGAGCGCCGACCAGACGCCGCCGCTGTAGGCGCGGGCCTTGACGTGAGTCGATTCGGTCAGTTCGATCGGCGCTCCCCCGTAAATAAGCGCATCGCCGGAAATACCTCCGCCGAACATCCGCGGATCGCTACCGTCCAGCGTATAGCAGATCGTGCCCGGAGGCGTGGTGATTGACAGTTCGAATCCCGCGGTTATCGAACCGCCATGCTGATTGAACGCCGGCGCCGTCACCGAGGAATAAAGATTCGCGGCGATCAGTTGCTGCTTGACGATATTGGTTCGGGCCGGAAGATAGGTATGCAGTACCCAGTCCCGCCCCGCGTGAGACTGGTCCGCATCGTACCAGTCATACAAAGTCAACGGTGTGGAAGAGCTCGTGTCTCCCCAGCGCGCCGACTCGCCGACAATCGCCCTTTCGACCTTATCGGCCAGTTGCGAATACCGGTCAATCAGGGAACTCGGGTCGAAAACCCCGCCGTTGAAGAAGAGCCGATGCACTTCGTCGGCAAACTGCATCCTGTACTCGGCATTCGACTTCAGACTGGTATGGGCTTGTCCGGCGTTGCTGCTGCCGGTAAAGCTATTGTTGAGGGCGTTCTTGTTGAGCGGCGAGCGGCCGAGGTTGTTCCCTATGGTGTTTTCGTAGTCCCATGAGTAGAACTTGAAACCGGTGCTGTCGGCCGTCCGGTCGCGTCCGGCCCACCAGTTCTTCCAAGGCCAGTCCCAGTTTCCGCCCCAGACGTTGACGATCAGGTATTTGATGTAGTTCTCGACATCCAGGTAGTCCGGATAGGCGTCGTTTCGCGTACCGTCCGGATTGAGGCCCTGCATTTCCAGGTAGGCGTCATTTGAACCGCCGGCGACCGCCGCTTTGGACAGCATCGTATTCCAGGCGGTTGCAGTGCCCGCCACTGTCTCGCCGACCTTGCGAGAATCCCAGGTATCCTTGTCGCCTCCGAAGTAGCTGGCGGAGAAGGAATCATCAGGGCGCTCGACGGGGTTGTAGAGTCCCCAGTAGATCCCGTTGATGTAGAGATGCACGAAATCTCCGTGCGATGCGACACCTCCGGCCGCCCGCTGCAGGCTGCGTCCGAACTCGTCGCGGATATACTGCTCGGTGTAGCGAGCGGAACTCCAGACGTAACAATCGTTGGCTCCGGCGCGGAGAGTGATTGTATCGAAGCTGTCGTCGGCGCCTTCACCGAACCAGTTATAATTCAGCTTGCTCGGCCCGTAATCGTCCTTGAAAAGCAGTCGCAGAGAATGCTTCTTGTACTGGGATCCTCTAAAGTGCCCGCCCTGGATGCGAATCCCCGCATCGACCTGGAACCCTTCGGTAAAACCGCCGGGGTACATCAACTCGACCGACGTTTCGCGTTCCCAAGCGACGCCACGTTGACCCGAATGGGAATATATCCCGTTGGTGCCGAACATGTCGTCTATGTTCATTACGATCGAAAGCGTGGGGATATCCAACAGGTCGCCCTGAATCGTCGCGGCGTACTGGCCGCCGTAATTATCGCCGCCGATGGGATTGCCATTTGCATCAAAGGTGCCGATGACGTCCGGGTCCATACCGTAATCGACCGATATCCCGTTCCAGTTAGCCGGAAAGCCCGCGTCGAGCGTCGCCTGGTGGTCCTGGCTGACGACGTCTTTAACAAAGATGTAAGTGTGTGTATCGACGTTCGTCGGCTCGTATCCAGCCTTGTACGCGAAGGCCCGCAGGGTCGTAGTGGAGCTGATGTCGATCGGAACGGTGTACTGGATACCGTTGGAGATGGTCGGCTTCGTGCCGTCCAGCGTATACACGATCGTCGCCCCGGCCGTATCGGTGGTGATGGCGACCT
>JADHXQ010000110.1 GCA_016782885.1 Phycisphaerae bacterium
CACCCAACGAATGGTCTTCCCTTTGACCTCCAGGTTCTTCGCGCCGAAGACGAGGAAGCCGACGTGCGTGTCTTCCGGCAGCTTCTTCAGGACCTCCCAAAGCGCCGCCTGAGCCATTTGCATCCTGGTGAGGCTCGGGCCCGCGGGCGATCGCATCGAGCCGGAAGCGTCGAGAATGACGATTATGTTGTTCTGAAGGAGCGGGGGCTGGCCTGTCTTTTTCCATTTCGGCGGAACAAAGACCGGGGGGGCATCCGCAACGCCGTCTTTGTACACAGGCGCGGCGGTCGCGGCGCCGCCCTTGCTCGAGACAGGCGCCGCGGTCACGGCGGCGCCCTTGCTCGGGGCAGGCGCAACGGTCGCGGCGCCGCCCTTGCTCGATATAGGCGCAGCGGGCGCCGTTTTCACCTTGCAGCCTGCAACCGCCGCCAGGAGGGTCGCCAGAACAACAAGAATACATGGGCCTCTAGTCTCTTTTCTTCGCATCGCTCGTCGTCCTTAGCTAGAAGTCGAAGGTTGTACCTTCCGCCTTGGTTTTGATGACCTGGAACACCACGCGCCTGTTCTGACCAGCCTCAAACCGGTCCTTCGGCTTGGGTATGAGGGGCTCGGCGATCCCGACGCCCTCGCCTTTCAACAGTTTTTCCAGCCGCTTTTCAGCCACAGAGGCCTTGTTGTCTTTGGCGTATTGGATGATCGCACTCCTGACGTTCGTGACCCGCTTCTCGGAGAGGTTTAACGCCGCCCGCTCAGTCTGCTTGGGATCGATCAGCTTGCCCGCCGCGTCTTTGACACCAGCAAGCTCGCCGCCGTCAATCAGCTTAATCATCTCCTTCGTGTCTTTCAAATCGAGCTCTCTGCCCCGAAGCAAGTACTTCCAGTCGCCTGCCTTGCCCGTGCGTGTGATGATACCCTTATTCATCCCGGCATAAACCAACTCGCGAAGCGCCTTGGTGGGGTCGGCGTGTCCGCGAATACGTATGGCGGCGCTGGGATAGGCATCGAGCATGTTCAGCACGTTCTGGAAGTCCTCACCATAGCGCCTTGCGGTAAACTCGACCTGATTGTTGTCAAACTTGATCTCGAACCTGACGAGTTCCGGGTCGTTCGCATCGATCTCGGGATTCTCTTCACCCCCCTCCACAACTTTGGGCTCCCGTGTGTCAGTCAGCTTGGCTATGATGGCGGCCTTCTTGTACCCGGTCCATGCCGCCACAAGCGGCAGCTTGGGCTCGGCTTGGGCATAACCGAGCTTGACGGCAAGAGCCACCGACTTTGCCGAGAACCCATCGAAGCCGGTGCTCGTTCCCTTCCAGGTGAAGAACCTGAAATTACCCGGATACACTACCATATTGCAGTCAGCCAGCAGACCGTCCGCATCCGCACGCGAAGGGATGACGTCCTTCGTGTAGATGCTCTGCGTCAGGTCCAGCAGCGCGTTGTATTTCACCTTGTTCCCCTTCTTCGGATCCTGGATCTGCATGACCTCCTCGCATCCTATGAAATACGCATTGACGAACTTGGCGACCAGGGCGGTGTTTTTGTCGAAGAAGTCCTTCCGGCAAACGTATACATCCGCGATGGTGCGTCTTCGGTCTGCCGTGGAACTCCTGACGCGTGCGTCCTTGACCGTGCCGCCCTTGCCGCTACCGGTCATCCCCAGTCCGCCGGTAAGCGCGATCATGTCCGGCGTGATCACGAAGCAGGCATCGATACTCGGGTCCTTCTTGAATATCGCCAACGGCGAGTTGTCCGTCGCGGTCAGGTCCTTGGCCCACTTCACCTTGATATCGTCCCACGTCAGCCTCACGTCTTTCAGCAAGTCGTCCAGCATGCCCACGTGCGGCCCGCCCTCCTGGAGGACGACCGTTTTGCCTTTCAGGTCATTCAGCGTCTTGATCGCCGAGCGCCCCACCATGTGATCCCCCGCCGACCACGTCATCTGCATGAGCACCACGCCTTGCGTGCGGGGATCGGCCCCGATCACCTCGCCAGCCATGCCGATCATCCGGAACGTGCCGCGCAGGAACGGCGTCTTGCCCGATATGTAGTCGCGAACCTGCTGGACGAAGTCATCCCCCGGGGTGAGTTCCAGCTTCAGACCGGCATCCGCGAAGATCGTTCCGGGTTTCGTCTTCAGCCCGCCGTTTGCATGGAAGGTTGCCATATCCCCACCCCAGGTGATGAAGGGCACCTTGAGCGGCGAGGTCTGGGTGACGGTTTTGACGGCGATCTTCTCTTTGCTGTGGACAAGCTTCGCGAACTTTCCCTGCTGGGCCGTGCTTTCCACGACGCAAAAGGCGCACAACACCAACACCGCTACGAACAATCTTACTGTGTTTCTCATCGTTGTAACCTCTTTTCTTGCCTGTAGAGGCCTATCCTTGCCGTTGTTTTCGGTCCTTCTTCGAAGGCTAACCGTTCAGGCACTTGGGGGCCTGTGGTGTCCGGCGCAACTGGGCAACACACCCGGAGGCAAAGACACCTGAGCTTCAATTCCGATGCACATAATAATGGCTCACGTTAGGGCTCACATTCTGTTTTGTCAACACCTTGTTTCGACATTCTTTCTTCTGATCGCGGGGCATCGCGCATCCGATAATCCCACTAGCCGCGTTCAGCACTTGTCTCCTCTTCGATCTCCGCGATGGCGATATTCCGCAGTTTCTCGCTGCCGAGAATCAGGCGGCTCAGGAATACACCGAAGGTGATCATCATCCCGGCGATACATCCAAACACGGCGAGCCCTGAAACAATGCTTAAGGCCCATATCGCCATGAGACCCGTCATGCACACCAGGAACGGACAGACCGTCAGCGGGCTTCCCAGCATCATGATACGGACCTTGTTTCGAATGGCCCGCTGTTGCGCGGCCGGTGGCTGCGTGGAATCTTTGGGCCTGAACCGGGCAGTCACATGCTTGTCCCCATCCATTTTTATGCGGATGGGGTTCGACGGACCGCGGATCTGGTCCCCCAAAACCCACTCGCCCAACTCCGTCTCTTCCGAGGCGGGTATAGCCCTCACTGTGACCTTGCTGCCAAGTTCGTAGTCTCCGCGGCCTTCGACCCGGCCGGCCGTTGGCGGATCGGCATCCGCCTCGAGGTGAACGAGCACCTTCACCTTCACGAAGTGAGCGACTACCGTCTTGTTCCCATCCATTGTCAGCCTGGCGGGATTCTCCGCGCCGGCAGGCAGGTCTCCCTCCCAGTGGTCGAACCGGTAGCCCTTCCTGGCGATTGCCTCGATGACGGCGTCGGACGGCTCCCCGTCGGCGCCCACCTGGTATCGCCCGCCACCAGTGACCTTACCCGCCTTTCGCGACGGGTCGGCCTTGGTGTCCAGTTCGTAGATGGGGGATGGTGCTGGCGCGGTCGAGCCCCCATCAGGTTCGCGCACGCCCACGAACTCGAAGTGGGCAACAACTGCCTTGTTCGCGTCCATCACGACGGTGATTGGATTTTCAGATCCTGCCGCGTCCTTCTTCCACCCCGTGAACTTCCAGTCGTCTGACGTGGGCTGTACCGCCACGGTTGCCTCTTGCCCCTTGGCGAACTCTACCTCGCCCTCCACGTATTCTTCGTCGACCCAGACGTTTCCCGCCTCTGGCGGTTCTATGCTCACCCGCAGGATCATGGGGATCTTGGTAAAGTGCGCGACGATCACCTGGTCTGCGTCCATCGTGACGGTCGCCGGGTTCTCATGCCCGTCCAGGTCCCCGCTCCAGTGTTCGAACTGCCAACCGTTCCCGGGCCTGGCCTCGACCTCGACGGATTCGCCTTTCTGGTACTTCCCGCCTCCGGTAATGGTCCCGGCCGTTCTGGGATCTGAGCGCACCTTCAAGGCATGAATGGTGGGGCGCACTTCCTCCGTGATCCTGGGGGACAACTCCCGAATATTCGAATACCGGTCGCTGGGGTTGTCGGCCGCCGCTTTCTTATACCAATCGCTCTTCTTGACCGCCGGCTTCCATTTCGCCACTGCTTCGGCGAGGCCGTAGATATCCGACTTCGGGCTGATCTCGCGTTGGGCTCGGACTTCGGGTGCCGCGAATGCACTGCATTCCGCCAGGGCGCCGGCATGCCCGGATTCGAGCAGCGGCGCGTAACCGAAGTTCGTCAGCTTGGTCTTACCGCCTATAACGACGAAGCTTTCCAATGAGACGCATCCATACACGAGTTTCATGACATGGAGTTGCTGGAGGGCATCACACGCCTGTCGCCACCATCGCTCCGCGTTCTTGGGTTCGCGAGCCAGGGCGTCGCGAAGCGGTTCTGCCTGCTCGTCAGGATAGACCACGACCAGCGGATGCACCGGCGGGTCTCCAAGCAGTTGAGTGGGGGACAGGTGCCTGGGTTTGCTGCGGTGCATCAGGGCCTCGAAGTATTCCTTGAGCGCATCGATCTCTTTCTTTTTCCGCTTGGCGTCGGGATGGAGAATCTGAACGATGACGGGATCGCCGTTGATGGCATCGGCCCGCACCCACTGGAAGACGGGGTCTTCTCTGAGTGTCTCTTTCACGCTAAATCCGGCAATCTCAGTCATGGGCCTTTTTCCAGATTGTGAAACGTAAAATTACTGCATCGTGAAAACGCTCTGCACGGCTATGGGCGTTCCGTCATCGCCATCGTACTCCACCTTGACCGATAGCTTCTGGTCGTCGCTGACCTTGAAGGTCGCTTTGATCTCGAGCTCACGTGCGCCCCGTGGGGGCAAGCCATTCACATTGACCGTGCCGATCATTGTGTTGTCCTTCACCATGCGCTGCGAGCCCTGGTAGACGTTGAAGTCGATGGATGTCACGTTGTCTTCGGGGTTCGCGAAGAGGTGGACACTCTCGCAGGGCGCCATGCGGTTCCCCGGAATCACGACCGCAAAACGACCGCCCGCCACCTCCACACCCAACGCGTGGCAGGTGCGAGTCGTAATCTCGATCTCGCGGCCGAAGACATCCGGTTCGTCGAGATAAGCCGCGTACAAAGCGGCTCCCTCGGCAACACACTGCGACGCATTACCGGCGCTGTAGACCTTCTCCTCGCCAATGACCTCGCACAGGAGATCCTTCATGCACGGAATCCGGCTCGACCCGCCGACGAGAATCACCCGATCCACATCCTTGGGTTCCAGCTTGGCCATCACCCAGAGCTGTCGAAGAATCTCGCGGATCTCGACTACATATCTATCGATGCATTCCTCAAATTCCTGCCGCGTTATTTTCACATCAATGTGTTGGCCCGGGAGGATGTCAGCGACGGCTACGTATGTATTAGCCGACGTACTGAGTGTCTCTTTGGCGATGATAGCCTGTTCGATCAGTTTCTGACGCCCCTTACGCGCCTTACGCGCCTTGTCTTCGTCCTCCGAGTCCAGGTCATCCAGGGACAAACCGCTCTTCTCAAGCAATTTGCCGGCAAGACACTCGTCGAAGTCCATGCCCCCTAACCGATCGTCCCCACCCGTGGCGAGCACCTCGAAGATAAGCTTGTCGCTTAGTTGTGTCAGCTTGAACAGGGTCAGGTCGAAGGTGCCGCCGCCCAGGTCGAACACCACCAGAATCTCTTCACCCTCCCGGTCGGGGTAGTCATTGACCATTTGCCAGGCATAGGACAGCGACGCGGCGATCGGCTCCTGAATAACCCCCAGGCACTGGATGTCGGCCATTTCCGCCGCGGCGCGGGTGTTCTCGCACTGGTGGGCCTTAAAGTAATACGGCACCGTTACGACGGACCCAGTGGCCTCGAAGAGACCATTGGGGAACCTCTCCTCGACATCGGTGTTCATGCGGTCAAGGATGCGGGACGAGAGTTCGATAGGGGAGAATTCGTGCTCGCCCAGCTTGATCTTTTGCGACGCGTCGTCCATTTTGCGCTTAACGCCGAGGGCGAGACAGTCCGGGTCGATAAGTCCCCTCCTGTAGGCGAGCCTGCCCACAAGGAACTCTCCAGTCTCAGGGTCTCGGTAAACCGCGGACTGCGTTTCGGGGTGGCCGGAGGCATTCAGATAGATCTCCGTTCCCCGCCCGGTCCAGCGCGCAATCGCGCTGAAGGTCGTTCCCAGGTCAATGCCCAGAACCGGATTGAGTACGTTGTCAGGAGGCATCGTTTGGCACCTTCTGCTCTTTCTTGTTCTTGACGACGATAACCTGGGCGTGTCTCAGGACAAGGAATTCATCGCCCTCGCGGGCCTGGTACTCGTATCCTTTTCGCGTCACCGACTTGATGTGTTCGTCCTTGACTTCCGGGTCGGCCTCAAAGTCGAATGGCTCGTGGCGATGGTAGTCTATGGGCCCGCCGATCTCGACCTCCATGGGTCGGATCCCAACCTGGTCAAATACGTCCAGGATCTGCCTGCGCAAATTTCCGTAAGTCTGGAACCAGGCATCGAGGTCCTCCGCTATCTTCGGATTGCCGGTTTTTATCTGCTCCACCAGGGACCGCGAGTGCTCTTCCCCGTCGTCGATGGAATCAAGGATGGGGAGTATGTGCTTCTCGCTTAAGTTGCGGAAGCTCTTGCAATACTTCTCGCCGGTGGTTCGAATCTGAGTCATGACCTGAAAGCGATTCCTCTCAAGTTCCTTCAGCTTCCTCTGGAACGTCTGGATAGCGGCGTTCCGATCGGTTTTGCCGTCAACCAGGCCCCGCCAGCCTTCCTCGCCCAAAACCGGCATCTCCGTTGACGGCTCGTCGCCGGTGGTAAGAGCCGCCTCGGCTCGCTCCGTGCCCAGGCGCATCATCTTTGCGGTGACATCCATCCCCTTTTGGCTGCCCTTCAGGCCCTCCTGGAACTCTGGCGGCACGTGCTCCAGGAGCGAGTCGGCCTTCGTGGCGGCCTGCGTGGTCAGGTCCGAGAAGGACTCGCAGGAGGATGTCAGTCCTTCGCGCAGGGCGATTACCCGCTCGCGCCAGTAACCTATCTGCTGGAGATGACCGTCCAGTTCTTTCCGGTCGTTCGCCAACCCTTCGGTCTCCTTGCCGCAGGCTTCTTCCCGCAGCTTCGCGACAACCGTCGCGGCAGCGCCTACCTCCGCGGGCACGAGGGACGGGCAGCCTCCGGTAGACGAGGGATTCTGCGATCCCCCGCACAGAGACAGAAGCTTCTGGATTCCCTGGCCGCAGCTTCTAAACTGTTCAGCCAACGATCTGACATCGAGCGTCTCCTGCTGCAGCGTCCGGACTTGGCCGGCCAACTGCGAAATCTTTCCGCGCAATTCCTCCAAGTGGTTCTTGAAGTCATCGCTGAACTGGTTCTGAAGTTGACAAGACGAGTGGGCTTGATCCGTCAGTTTCGAGGTTTTGTCAAGCTGAATCTGGAGATCCTCCACCTTTCGAGACAGGTCTGTTTTTGTGGGTTGCGGGACGGCTTCCGCCTCGCCCGGTTCTGGCGTTTTCTCGTCGGTCTTTTTTTGCGGCGCGTCCTTTTCCAGGACTGCGGTCTCGCCCTTGGCGTCGTCCGGCGCCTTGACCTCCGCGACTGGAAGCTCTTCCTTGACAGGCGAGGGCGCTGCCGGTTTGGTCTCTGCGCCCTTAGACTCGGGGACAGGCGGCTGTGCTTCACCCGGTGCTCCAGGCTTGCCATCCGCATCAGAAGGAGCGCCCAAGGTCGGATGGACCCCGGCGGAGGCCAGCGCGTCGACCTCCACAACCGCCAGACCAAGCGCATCGCAGGCCTCGGGCGAAAGCTCTTCCTCAGTCTTTGCCGACGGCGGCTTGGGCTGTGGGGCGGTATTGCTATGGGCGACTGCGGGCCTGCCGGCGGGCTGTTTCTCCGCGCGTTGGGCCGCCTCGTCCGCATCTGGTTTCTTCTTCCATGGCCACCACGAGAACAGCCTGCACCAGAAGCTCGGGGGCTTGCTCTTGTCCGCAGGTGATTTCTCTTGCGGACCAGGCGCGCCCGCGAGATCCTGCGGGGTGTTGGGGACCGCTTCTTTGGCCCCATTCGCCTCCTGGCGATCTCCGACCTTCCCGCTTTCGGGCTTGCCCATCTCGGCGGGTGTCACAACATCCGATGCCGGTTTTGGCTTCTGTTTCTCATTCATGTTCCACCTCGACGGTTATGAACGCTCGATCGCCAACTCGCCCGTGACGCTGTCGCTGACCGCAGTCACCGTCAGCACGTTCTGTTGGTCAATCTGGAAGGTGACGGTCGCGTGTACCTGGCCCTTCGGCTCGGGCGGCAACCCTTTGAGGGAGAACTCGCCCTGGTACTCGACCCCCTCGGTTCGCACGAAGTCGGCTTCCCGGTCCGACTGATACACTCGTATCACCATTTCTGTCATATTGTCTCTCTGCGTGGCGAAGTCCTGGCTGACAGTGAGTGCTTCATCAACCGGGATCTCCGCACCCTTCTCGATCAGGCGTGAGAACTTTCCCCCGGCCGTTTCGATACCGAGGTGATGGCTCACGATATTGTTGATGGTGATGTCACCGCCGAACTGGTCCTCAGGAGCCAAGTCCGGCGTCTCGAACGTTGCACCGTAGATGGCCGCTCCCTTGGCCACGACAGTGGCCGGATCGAGATCTCCCCATGGCTCCTTCCCGAACATCTCCGTCAGCGTTTCCTTTACCAACGGCACCCGGGTAGATCCCCCAACCAAAATGATTCGCGAAATGTCATCGATCGACAGTTCCGCACTGGTGAGCGCCGTTTCCACCGTCTCTTTGGTGCTCAGGATCAAATCACGGATCGAATCGTTGAACTCCTCACGCGTGATCTGCATTTCCAGGCTGTGGAGATTTCCGGACTCGTCCTTGATCAGATTTGCAATGGCGATCTCTGTAGTCTCGGCGTCGCTGAGTTCGATCTTTGCCGCCTCGGCCTTATCCTTGAGCTTCTGCTGTGCCTCGTGGATTGCCCTGGGTGAAATCCCCTGGTCCTTTACCACGTCAAGGACGTCGACGTTGGACGTCTCCTTGAACTTTGCACTGGCGATTTCCATGATTTTCATGTCAAAATCATCGCCGCCGAACTTGGGAATGCCCTCCTTGGCCAGGAACTCGAACCCCGCACTGCACTTGTCTCCCTCCTCGGTCGTGGATTTCACTTTGAGGATGGCGACGTCAAATGTACCGCCGCCGAGGTCGTAAACCAGAATGGTCTGGTCGCGTTCCTGCTCGATCGCATAGGCCAGCGCGGCGGCCTGCGGCTCCTCAAGCAACCACTGCACCTCCAGATTGGCCCGCTCGCCGGCTTCTCTGGTCGCCGTTTTCTGCGCGTCGTTGAAGTTTGCCGGTATGCAGATCACTACTGACCGCGGGGTTCCTCCGAGGTCCACGCCGGACTGCTGGGCACTGTCGATGAGTTTGGACAGTATCTCCGCGGCAATGTCGGTTGGCGTGTACTCTTTGTCCGGTAAGCCGGCGAAGGTCTTGGTCCATTCCGTGCCCATTTCGCGCTTGATAGAGGCGACGGTATTCTCGGGATCCAGCATGAGGCGCCCGCGCGCGGTCGTCCCAACCAGAATATCGCCGTTGTCCAACACGCTGACCACCGAGGGGCACTCCGGTCTGCCTTCGACCTCGATGATTCTGGCCTGCCCTTTCGCGAACATGGCAATGCTGGAATTAGATGTACCAAGGTCGATACCGAATGTGTACGGGCTTGTCTTCTCAACGGGTTTCGCGGCGTCCATAGTCTTTCCTTTCATTACCGTAGGGCCGGATTCATGACTTCACCGGCCACTGAATCCAGCAACTCGGATACAGCATCAGTCATTCCTTATTGTGCAAGACGCTTCGGCGTCGAATCGTCAGGTTCTTATCTCACTCGATACCGCTTCGATCGGGATACCGGATACAACGCTGATCTGCTTCATCACCAGAAACTGCAGCAGCGACTTTTCGTCTTTGGACAGGTCCTCGTGATGGTGGAAGCACGTGTAGAAGATGTGCCCTTTTCCAAACGGGACCATCACCATGACATCCTTTCCGGTTGCCGCCTCTCGCAGCAGCACCTTGCTGCCCGGCCCCTGAAGGCTCACAGTGTAACAGGCGGCCGTATTGTACTGGATGCGCAGGTTCTTGCCCACCGTCTTGGTCAGATCCATGTCGATGACGTCGGCCTGGATTGTTTCCGACCGGCAGCCGCTATGATCGAACTCGATGGCCCCCGGGAACGCATCGTCCAAGTCTCTCGCCGCACAGCAAGAGGCGTACAGGCATCCGCCGTCAGACACGTAGTCCCGGATGGCCTCGGCGGACGGATGGGTACTCGCCAGGCAGTTCCAGAAGAAGATATCGCAGTCCAGTGGTTGTCTCTCCGTGTAGACGATGAACGGGAGTTGCAACGAAGTGAGCACACTGCCGACGTCGTCATATCCGGGCGGGGTGACGATGAGCTTCAGGTTCGACGGGTCGAAGCTCCCCCCGCGCGAGATCTCGTCGAGCCACGTCATGTCATCGGGGAGCGCCTCGACGTGGAGCTCCAGCGCCTTTCCCGTGGACTGCTCCCGGGCCGCTGCCGTTATGATCCCATTCTTGTCGTACCCGTACTGAATCTCCACCTTCGCCAGCGCTCCCGGAGTGTGGGAGACGCCGGTGAAGATGTACTTTCCGATCACCAGGCATTCGGCGGGATTCTCGCTCTCCCCCTGGAGCATGTATGCCTCAAGCTTATTGTCGCGCCCCGCCGCCGTCTGCAACTCGTAAGGCCGCGCCTCCTCGCAGGGAACCGGCCTGTTCTTGTGGATGATGATGCTGTTAATGCAGCGAGTACTCTCTTTTTCATAGGAGCAAACGCCCAAACTGAACGGCGTGACGTTGTTGATGTTGATCTCCACGGGCGTCATGTCCAGATCCGGTGCGGCCATGGATCCGGCCACGATCGCGGCGCCCTGGGCGACCGCCTCGTCCACATGCTCCGACGTCCACGGTTCCTTCACCGCTTTCGTTACCTGCTCCTTCACCAGGCGGTTCCGGGTCGACCCGCCCACGAGAATTACCCGATCGATGTCGTCCGACGTCAGTCGCGCAGAGGCCAACACCTCCCGAATCTTCTCGATGGTTCGCGCCACCATCGGCTCGATCAGACGGTTGTAGGTGTCGATCGTGATCTCTTCGTCCAGTGACGTGCCCAGGATGTTCGGCAGAGACACGCAGGTCCTGTCAGCCTGGGACAGCTCGATCTTGGCTATTTCGGCGGCCTCCTTCAACCGCTGCCGCGCCAACAGCATCTCTCGCGTCGCGGTCTCGCTGCCTTTCTTTTTCTTCCCTTTGCGTCCGAACAGGGAGCGGAAGAGGCCCATATCCTCCTTCGTCTGCTCTTCGATGAGACCGATCAGGTGATCGACCAGAAGCAGATCAAAATCGTCCCCGCCCAAATGGAAATCACCATCCACCGCCACCACGTTAAAGTCGTTCTCTTTCACCTCCAGAATCGAGACATCGAACGTCCCGCCGCCCAGATCGTACACCAGCAGCGTCTGATTCTTCCCCTTGTCCAGACCGTATTGAATTGCGGCCGCTGTCGGCTCCGGAAGTAATTGCAGCACTTCGAAGCCCGCCGCTTCCCCCGCCAGCTTCGTGTCCCGCTTCTGGTTGTTGTTAAAATATGCCGGAACCGTAATCACCGCCTCCGTTATCGCCTCCCCCAGATGCGCCTCTGCTGCCTCTTTCAGACGTCCCAGGAGCATCGCGCTGACGTCCACCGGCGTATACGTCTTGCCCTCAATCTCCCATTTCGTCTTCCCATCACCGATGAACCGCTTCACGGACGTGACCGAACTGGCCGGAGCGATCTGAGCGCGCCCCTTGGCGGGTTGACCGATCAAAATCCCGTCCGACCGCACCGAGATCGCCGAGGGTAAAGTTCCCTGTCCGTCAACGGGAATCGTCACTGCCTGCCCGCGCTGCCACACCGCCGCAACACAGTTCGTTGTTCCAAGATCAATGCCAATCGGATACGCCATGGTGTAAATCTCTCCAAAAGTTACTAGGTCTTGATTGCGACCGTTCTGACTTTCGCCTTTCCACTGCTTATCAATCTGTCCACGACCGGAAGGTCCAACTCGTTATTATGTTTCATCGCGTGATCGATGAGCGTCGCCGACGCCGATCCGATCGGTAACTGAACAGCCGTGAAGTGGATGATTCCGTCCGCATCGAGCTCGAAGATGCTGCCGATGGGCACAAAGTCCACCCGCGGGGGCGATACCGGCAGGGACAACTCCCCAAGATAGGCGTTCTTCTCGGGGTTGACGTCCTCGCCACGAAACACCTGCATAAGCACCTCGTCCTGCATAGGCCGCGACGTGGCGCCCATAAAGCCCCGCCGACAAGGGTACTTCGTCTGCCGAGGAATAACGGGGACGAATGTCACTTCATGCTTCTCGTTGAGCACATCGATACCGAGCGAGTGCCCCGTAACGTCGACGACCTCGATGGGCAGCATGTCCTCCTCGGGCAGATAGAAGTTGGCTGCCACCAGGGCCGCACCGTGCGAGACCACCTCATCCACGCGATCTGCAACATATGGCTCCTTGATTTCGCGGGCGACAATTTCGCGAACGGCCGGGGTCTTGGTAGCCCCGCCGACCAGGATTACCCGGTCGATGTCCGCCGGCTTCAGGCCGGCGTCGGCAAGGACAGACTTCATGTGGCTGACGGTGCGTGCGAGGAGCGGTTCGCATAGAGCATTGAATTCCGTCACGGACAGCTCGAGATCAAGCGAATGCCCCAGGCAGTTTGGGATGATGACATTGGTACGACTGCTTTGCGAAAGCTCGATTTTGGCTGTCTCAGCGGCCTCTTTGAGCAACTGTCGGGCCTTCATGCCCTCTCGGCTCGTGTCGCCGGCAAGGTCGATTCCACTCTGAGCCTTAAACTGCTTGGCTGCCCATGTTATCACCGCCTCGTCGAAGTCATCACCCCCGAGGCGGCTGTCTCCCCCCACGGCCTTCACGGTGAAGACATTGCCCTTCACCGCGAGGATCGAGATGTCAAAAGTTCCCCCGCCAAGGTCATAGATCATGATCAACTGGTCTTTGCCCTTGTCCATACCGTATGCGATCGCCGCCGCGGTCGGTTCCGGCACGAGCCGGAGGACGTTCAGACCGGCTTTCTCGCCGGCGTGCTTTGTGTCTTCCCGCTGCGCCTCGGTGAAGTATGCGGGCACCGTGATGACCGCGTCGGAGACATCCTCGCCGAGTGTCTTGGAGGCGTTCTCAACGATCCGCTTCAGAACGATGCTCGCGACGTCCACGGGGGTGAGATTCCGGCCCGAAACCTGATAGGTCTTTTCACGGTCTCCCATGAAACGCTTTGCCGATGCCACCGTGTGCTCGGGGTCCAGCAGTGTCCTCGCTTTGGCCGCCTGCCCGACCAGTACGTCTCCCCCGTCACGGAAGGAGACTACGGACGGCATGGTCGTCTTGCCCTCAACAGGCAGCGTCTCCACTACACCGCGCCGGAAAACGGAAACGGTGCAGTTAGTTGTTCCGAGATCAATACCTACAGCGTACGGCATAGTCGTCCTCTTTTCCACTCGTCCAAGTGAATAATACCCACGGTCTCCCAATTGCTTATTGTGTCATGCGGCAACACCGCGGCGCCCACCTGCCTGGGACGGACGCAATGGGAAGACCAAAACAGCAAGCCCGTACCGACTGTCGGGCTGATTGTAGCCTTAAACAGCGCGAATGCAAACACTTCTTGAGAAAAATTCTTACCAAGGCCGTCGGACCGCATATGCCGCCAAACATTGCAGTTACTGCCT
Source organism: Phycisphaerae bacterium (assembly GCA_016782885.1). Classification (GTDB taxonomy): domain Bacteria; phylum Planctomycetota; class Phycisphaerae; order SM23-33; family SM23-33; genus BS750m-G57. The sequence continues at coordinate 13,708 of JADHXQ010000110.1, forward strand.
GCGGGCCTCGCTGGGGCGGCGTTTGGCAGTGCGGCAACCTTGGTTCCAGTCGCGGGCGGAGCCTCCACCACAGTTCTTACACACTGGATCATAGTTAGTCCTTTCATCTGGCGGGGCTAATTTGATCTCTTCACCCCCCGATACGCATCTCCAGTCCGTTTCCTGCGCCGTAATGTGATTCTTTCTCACAGTACGTGCTTTTTCTTGTTATTCAGGATATGCGGGCCAGGAGTCTGTCGGATTTCGCCCGGCGGGTAACGCCAGCCGCAATGTGCATACAAAGACCGCCGACCCTCGTGAGCGCATCGGGGCCAATCAACTGTTGGCAACCACCTGTTAAGCGGAATTGGCGACGGCCGAAAGTGCCTAAAGTGTAAAGTGAAAGCCTGCCCCTGACCCCGATGACCCCTAGGTGTCCAATCCGCCCGAATACGCCAACACGATCTTCTTTATCTTTGATTTCTCAGCCATCACTACTCTCCTGCTCTGCGAATGAAAGCAACATTCCACGCACTTGCGGCCACGACGCGAACACAGTATGAGAAAAATGAGAAAAGTCGTTTGATTTTGCGAGTCGGCGTTTTTTGTGACCGGACTCGCGCCGGATCGCGCGGGGTGGGGGGGGTGTCACAATTGTGTCACAGGTTCCCGGCGGATCTCTCGGCGGCTCGGTGGGCGTGCAGTTCGCGTCAGATGCAAGGGCAAGGGGGCTATCATCCGGGTGGACATGCGCTTACGAACAAATGAGCATAACGGGATGAGGCATGTTGCCCGCCGACGCCATATGTCACATGCGCGAGAACTGTGTACCTCCCGCCAGCTCGACAACCCCCCATAATCGACCAGCCTGACCGCCGTAAAGCCTGTAGTTATATACCGTTACGCTGGTTGTCAGTTGCCGTTTGCCAGATGCCGCACCCTCGGAGCATGTCACACCTTGTTAAAGGCTTGTCGTGCATGATGTTATAGCGAAGCCTGCGGTGATGCTTACTGGGAGGCGGTCAACTTTTCGAGCCGAGCGAGAAGTTCTTACCGCCTTGGCGCCCGTTCTTGCCGAAGCCCTCCCACCAACTGCGTCGCCAAAATCACCAGCTCCGACAAGCACGATAAACCGCTTGCGGTTTCGCGCGCCATTGGTTTGCTGCTGCTCCATGCTTATCGAGGGAGGATTCATTCAGATGACAGACGCATGGTTGTGTATCATGATGCAGATGATGAGAACATTCACCACGGAAACTCACGACAGGAATCAGTTCCTCGCCCTCCTTTTCTCGACCTTAACGTCTAACTTCGCTCTTGCTTTGCGTATATGTTGTGCAACTCGATCAGGAGGCTCATGTCGCCGGAGTCGGCGGCCTTGAGAACGCTGATGTACTGCCGGCGAATGGGGCTTGTCCCGTCTGTAATCCCATCCTCCGGCCAGACCGTGACGGGGGAGCCGTGCTGTTTCAGCCAGATATTCGCCAGAAGGCGTGCCCATCGTCCATTACCGTTGACGAACGGGTGAATGCTGACGGTCCGATAGTGCAGCATCGCCGCCTGCTCTACCGGCGGTATGTCCGAACCTTCCCAACAGCGAAGGTCCTCGAGAAGGTTATGGAGGTCAGTCTGTATTCGCCAGGCGGGCGATCCGAGATTCAGTTCGACCGTGCGAATCCGCCCCGCCCAAACCCAAACCCCGCCCAGCATCTCTTTGTGGAGTTTCAGTACCCATTCGAACGTAAACGGGGCCAACTTGCCGGAAGGCGCCGCAGCCAGGTACTTCACGGTGGCAAGGCGAATATTATCCGCCTCGATCGGGTTCAACTCGGCGCGGCTGCGGACTGTTCTTCGAAGCGAGGGCTGCAGACCCGACGGATCGATGGGGGTCTCGTCATGTATGCTCTGCCATTTTTCCATTTTGCCATCAACGTGCCCACAATCTGCGAGCGGGACCCGATAGAAGTTCGGCGGCCGTTCGTTGCTCCATGAGCTCTATGTCGCTGGGGTCGACGGCCTGTCCCTCGAGGGCGGATGTCCCCTGCACTAGCCCAACAAGCGACCGCGCTTTGGCGCGGGCCTGTTGCCGGCGCATGGATGCGACGTCTTTGATGTTCGTGACGCCCAAAGGCGCCCCCAGCGCCGTGGCGATTGCAGAGACTGTCGAGAATCTTGCAGTCACCTCACCGCCGAAGACCCTTTTGAGGGTGCTGACGGACACGCCGCATCTCTGGGACAACTCGGCGTAAGGCATTCGCAGGTCGCGCCGTCGCCGCCTCAGATCCTTCAAAATGTCAGCTTCCTGTGCCATAGCTATTCTCCATCATCCATATTATAGGTCATATATGATTTATCGGCAAGATAAATATAGCTCATAAATGAACCTTTATTACGAATTATACAGTTTTTTCTTGGCTCTACACTAATGTCTAATGGCGCTCTGACCCCATATATGGGGTCAGAGCGCCATTAGAC
>JADHXQ010000111.1 GCA_016782885.1 Phycisphaerae bacterium
CAAGCTGTCAGCTGAAACAGGGGCAGCCCTCTGTAAACTCGTCGGATATTTCGCAGCCAGCGAATGGTGGACCTCACGCGACGGCACGCGTGAACGCATGGCCTGCAAACAGGCCAGACTCAAACAGGAGGAATTCCCCGACCATGAGCGTGATCCTGGTGATGCGCCGTTCCGGCCGCAGTTATTGCTCGAACGTGATTCGGTATATTCGGTCGCACCTACGGTGACAGGTCAGCTTGATGCTGTGTTGATGCAGATTGCTGTCGTCATGGACAACCTGGACCTGTGCCGGCTAGGGGTATCGCTCGCGGGATTTTGTTACCGGAGTACCTCGCAGTTGGGAGTGCCATTTATCAACTCGGTGCTCAACAACCTTGCTGCCCGTGACGTGACCGACTTGCAGGCCGAAAACGAGTTTAGACTGACTGTTGGCTTGACCGAGGTAAGTGAAGATCGTCGTCCGCGGTCAGTTACTGATCCAACTCTGCCACCACCTTTCGTCCCTGAAGATGTCACGGCTGGTAGCAACAGACAGGGTCTCTTTGCGCCCTACGTTGAGGACATGACGGATCAGCGTGATCTTATCTTGGGGTGTGCCTTCCAGCGATTCGATGTGATGATTCCGCCGGCGGAGTGGGATGCTTCGCAATATCCTGAGCTGCCAAGGCTAAAAAACAAACTTCAGGCGGCTTCCGTTAAAACAACGAAATCTGCGGGCAAGACGAACCTGACCGAGGAAACGCGGTTTTGGACCGAGGAGGCGATCGCGTATCTCGGATTGGATCGCTGCGGCTTGGCACGTCCCGATCTATCTCTTCAGCGATATATCAAGGATGGGGTACTCAGGCCGATAAAGATCGGTCGGCGGAACGCTTTCACAAAGGCGGAGCTCGATCGTGTCCTTGAGAAAGGGAGTCAAACACGCCGAAGAGGCAGACCTCGGAAGCAAGAGGACTGAACGGACACCGGAGGGGCACCTGCTATCCTTCAAATGCGACCATCGCATCAAACCGCTATCACCAAGTACTTCGTCGCCATCGACGTTTGTTTTTTGGCTTTTAAGGATCGCTCCCAGGGAAATACCATACTGAGGCGATTCTGAGGCGTCACATTTTCTATCTTTTCGCGTATTTTTCAATGCGCAAAGAAAAACCCTTATTTCTAAGGGCTTTTCTACTCGGAGCGACAGGATTTGAACCTGCGACCTCCGCGTCCCGAACGCGGCACTCTATCCAAGCTGAGCTACGCTCCGTGAGTATATCAATGTCTTGGCCCCACCTGAAGGCGACGGGTATTATGTACAATGCAACGGCTTGAGTCAAGCGCGGCTTCAATCACATCTCTTACAAGTCAAATACCTTGCCCGGATTGAGAATGTTGTTGGGATCCATGGCCCGTTTGATCGCTCGGAGCACGTCAAGGTAGCCTTCCGAGACGAACATCGGCATGTACTTCTTGCGCTTGTGCCCGATCCCGTGCTCGCCGCTGCACCGCCCGCCCAGCGAGGCGGTCAGCTCGAACAACTCTTTCAGCACGCCCGGCCAGGTATCGTTCCACCGCTCCATCGACCAATCCGGGTCCTTGATGATTCGCGTATGCAGATTACCATCGCCCGCGTGGCCGTAAGATGGAATCGCAACCCCATGCTTCTCCGCAAGTTTTTCCATGCCCGCGACCAGGTCGGCGATGGAGGCCGGCGGGACCACGAGATCTTCATTACACTGCTGGGGAGAGATTATCCCGAACGCCTCGGCGATATTCCGCCTGACCTTCCATATCCGCTCGGAGGTCGTCGAGTTGTCGGCAACGTATACCTCTATCGCCCCGTTGGCAAGGCACTGCTCGCCGACGGACTCGTATTCCCTCTCGACCTGTTCGACATCCGATCCGTCGACGGTGATCAGGAGCATCGCGCCGGCCTGGGCGTAGGGAATAGTCTCGTTGAGATACTCGCAAGCCGCCTGAACGCTCGGGCGGTCCATGAACTCGATGGTCGTCGGAATCACGCCGCCTTCGGTCATCAGCCTGGGCACGGCCGATATCGCGTCGCGGGCGGTCTCGAACAGGCACAACAGGTCAACGCTCGCCCGGGGGGCAGGCAGGAGCTTCAACGTGATCTTCGTGAATATTCCCAGCGTGCCCTCCGAACCGACCATCAGTTGCGCCAGGTTGTAGCCCGTTACGTCCTTGACCAGCTTGCCTCCCATTTCGATGATCTCGCCGGCAGGCGTGACTACCTCCAGGCCCAGAACATACCTGCCGGTGACTCCGTATTTTATCGCCTTTCCCCCACCGGCGTTTTCAGCAACGTTGCCGCCAATGTAGCAGGTCTCCAGGCTCATGGGATATCCCGCGTAGAACAGGCCGAACTCCTCGACCGCGTCGTTGATCTCCGAGGTCACCACTCCGGGCTCGACGACCACCATCATGTTATCGCGGTCGACATCGAGTATCTCGTTCATCCGATCGACCAGCAGGACGATACCGCCGCGGATGGGCACCGCCCCGCCCGATAGCCCGCTTCCGGCGCCGCGCGGCGTGATGGGGATCATGCGGCGATTGGCGAGTTTGACAATGGCGGATATCTCTTCCGCGGTGCGCGGGCGCACCAGTGCCTCGGGCATGTGCGCGTAGTGCGGGTCGGGGATCTCATCGTGCGAATACGGTTCAAGCCGCTCGGGATCATCGAAAACCACGTACTTCTCGCCAACGATCGCGCGAAGTTCGCCGGCGATCTCGGGCGTTACAGGATTGTACTTCGTCTCGCTCATGGCGATGAGTATACTGGATTTCTCGCCGTAACGGCAGTACCTGTCTCCTTACAGGATTGGAGAAAAACAATGAACCGTCGTGAGTTCATGAAGTTCACGGGCCTCGCCGCAACCGGTGCTGCAGTTGCAGCCCGCGGGCAGCCAAGCGTGTTTGGGGCTCCCGCAACGCCAGGCAAGGTCAGCGGGAGCTTCCTCGGACCGACAGTCCAGGGCGTCAAACAGGGCCACATAGTCCCGGTAGACAAGAAAATGTCGCCCGCGTGGGTCAAGTCGCTATTTGCCCGGGGCGAGCGCAAGATCTACCGCGGCAAGGAGCTGTTCACCATCGGCATGCCCTGCGGCGGCGTGGGTGCGGGCCAACTCTATGTCCGCGGCGACGGCACGCTGGGAAAGTGGTGGATATTCAACAACACGAGGAACGAGCGGCACTGCAGCGGATATCAGACCTACCGCCCCAAGAGTCCGATCGAACAGGGATTCGCGGTCCGCCTGGCCTCCAAAGGCGACAAGCCGCAAACCGCCGTCCTCAGCGAGGCCGACTTCGACGCAATCGAGTTTGTCGGCGAGTACCCTATCGCCGAAATCCGCTTCAAACGCGGTGCCAAACCCGCCCTTCCGGCCGACGTCACCCAGGAAGTATTCTCGCCGTGGATACCGCTGAACGCCCGCGATTCAGCCAACCCGGCGACCATCATCCGCTTCACCATCGATAACAAATCCGCCAAGCCGCTGGAAGCTTCAATCGCGGGGTGGCTGCAAAACGGGGTATGCCTCGGCCACCGCGTTGCAGGCGGCAGCCGCAACACCGTTGTCCGCACCGGCGGCCTGACGTGCGTCCACATGGACTTGGACGCGGCGCCAAAAACCACGCCCAAAGACCCCAAGCGTAAAGACATAGCGTTCGACACCTTCGAAGACGGCACGTTCGACAAGTGGCGCATCGAGGGCCGGGCGTTCGGCAAGGCGCCCCGCGAAATCGCCGGAGACCAGCATCCCCAGCCGGTTGCGGGACACGGCGGGAAATACCTCGCCGATTCGCTGGGTCCCAAGGGCGTATACGACAAGCCAACCGGAAAGTTGATTTCCAAGGCTTTCAAGATCGAGCGGCGGTACATCTGTTTCTCCATCGCCGGAGGGAAGCATGCGGGCAAGACCTGCTTGAATCTTCGCGTCGCAGGCAAGGTCATCAGATCGTCCACCGGCGCCAACTCGGAGAAACTCACGCGGCGTGGCTGGGACGTTGGCGACCTGGCGGGCAAACAGGCCGCCCTGGAGATCGTTGACGCTCATTCCGGCGCCTGGGGGCACGTGCTGGTCGACGATATCGTGCTGACAGATGCGCCTCCGGCCCCAACCAGGAGCCCGACCGACGATCCGGCCTGGGGCGATATGGCGCTGTGTGCACTCGATAAGGCCGCCACGGCGTGTGCGGCATGGGAATCGCGCGAGAAGTTCCTGACCGATTTCGCCTCGCGAGGCAACACCGGCGACAATGCCGAAGCAACTTATCCTTTGGGCGCAGTCCGCTGCGGCGCGGTGGCATCGAGCATTTCGCTCAAGCCGGGCGAAAGCAGGCAACTGACATTCCTGATAACGTGGAATTTCCCCAACCGCTACAACCGAAGGAACAAGGTCTCTCAGATGTACGCCAACTGGTACGACGGCGCCCTGGACGCGGCCAGGTACGTCGCCAAAAACTTCCAGCGCCTCGACACCGAAACTCACCTCTTCCGGGACACCTACTTCCAGACGACCCTGCCTTACTGGCTGGTCCATCGAATCGGCATGCCCCTGGCAAATCTCGCCACGGGCACGACCGAGTGGTGGTCCAACGGGCGATTCTATGGTTGGGAGGGCGTGATGTGCTGCGCGGGCACGTGTACGCACGTGTGGCATTACGAGCAGGCGACCGGAAGGTTGTTTCCCGAACTGGCCCGATCGATGCGGGAAATGCAGAACATACCGTCGATGGACCCGGCGACCGGGATCGTGAAATTCCGGGGCCAGGAAAACCGCAGCGGTTATGCAGCCGACGGCCAGGGGGGCGTGATCCTGATGTTCTACCGCCAGCACCTGATGTCGACCAGCGGTGAGTTTCTCAAAAAGCACTGGCAGAGTATCAAGAAGATGATGGCCTGCATGATCGGGCGCGACGGCGCCGACGGACGGACCGACGGTATCGTAAATACCAGCGACCACACCACGTACGACATCAACTTCGTCGGCGCCAACACGCATAACGGATCGATGTATCTCGCCGCTCTCAGGGCGTGTGAGAAGATGGCCGCCCTCCAGGGCGAAAACGACCTCGCCGCCGAGTATCGCCGCATATACCAGAGCGGGGCGAAACTCACCGTCGCCAGACAGTTCAATGGCGACTATTTCATCCAGCTTCTCGAAAAGGATAAGCCCACGAAATGGCAGATTGGCACGGGCTGCCTGACCAGCCAACTGCTGGGCAACGGCTGGTGCGGGCAGGTAAACCTCGATGGGGTGTATCCCGAGCCGGTGATCCGCAAGACGCTGGCGAGCATCTTCCGGTATAACTGGATACCCGACGTCGGACCGTACTACAAACTGCACAAACCCGAGATGATCTTCGTCAATCCGGGCGAGGCGGGACTGCTGATCTGCACGTATCCGCTGGGCTCGCGGTTGCCCCATCCGCTGCGATATCGCAATACCATCATGCAGGGCTACGACTACGACGCGGCCAACCAGATGCTCGCTCGCGGCATGCTCACCGAAGGCCTGGCGATCTACCGCGCCAATCACGACAACTACGACGGCGCCAAACACAATCCGTGGAACGAACAGCAATGCGGCGACCACTATGCGCGGGCGATGGCTGCATGGGGAGCATTGATCGCCATATCCGGCTTCGTGTATGACGGGCCGGCAGGGATGATCGGCTTTGCTCCAACGTTCAAACCGGATAACTTCCAGGCCTTCTTCACAGCCGCCGAAGGCTGGGGCTCGCTGGTGCAGAGGCGCACTGCCGAAGCTCAGGAGAATCGCTTCGAGGTCAAGTGGGGCAAGCTGTCGGCCCGGACGCTTGTTTTCGAGCTGCCGGCAGGCAAGAAGCTCCGCACCGCAACGGTCAACACCGCGGGCAAGAAAATCGACGCAACCGCCAAGCAGGACGGTTTGAAAGTAACCCTCGACCTGGGCAAGCCAATAACGATAATTGCAGACCGGGATGTGACGATCACTCTGGAATGGTAACGCCCCCATACGCGGTAGCCAAAGACATGGAGAATACGATGAAGCGACATTCGATGACACGACGCGGTTTTCTCAGGGCGGCGGGCGTGGGGGCGGCGGCCCTTACGTGCAGGCTCCCTGCCGCAACGGCGGCGGTTGAGAAGATCGCACCGAAAAACAAACGTCCTAATCTCATATACGTGCTTGCCGACCAGTTGGGTTATTCGCGATGCGGTTACGCCGGCGAGAAACGCGCCCGCACGCCGAACATCGACAAACTGGCAGCAAGCGGCGCTGATTTCTTCAACGCCGTCTCGAACATGCCCGTATGTTGCGCCTACCGGGCGTCGCTGTTCACCGGTAAGTACACCTCATCGACGGGCATGGTGATAAACGAACTGCGCCTCAACCCGAACCACGAATGCCTCGGACACGTGCTCGCCAGGTCCGGATACCAGACGGGATATATCGGCAAGTGGCACTTGTACGCCAACCAGTTGGGGCGCCACACCGACCCGAAAAACAGCTACACCCCTCCGGGCAAGCATCGCCTGGGTTTCGACGGATACTGGGCGGCGTACGGGTTCCATCACCGGTATTACAACACGTACTACCACACCAACTCGCCGGAGAAGATATCTTACCCCAAGGGCTCCTACGAACCCGACGCCCAGACCGACATGGCGATCGATTACATCAACCAGGCGTCCAAAACCGACTCGCCCTTCGCGCTGATCCTGTCGCTGGGCACGCCGCACGATCCATGGTCCCGCGGCAACGTTCCGCCGAAGTACTTCGAGATGTTCAAGGACGTCAAGTTTCCGCCGGCCAAAAACTACTCGGACAAGCTCGATCCGCACGGCGACGGCTGGTCCAACTACAAGAAGAGCCCCGAGATGATCGAGAAGTGGATGAGGGTCTACTACGCGATGACCGCCAATCTCGACGACAACGTCGGGCGGCTTCTGGCGGCAGTCGACAAGGCCGGAATCGCCGACAACACGATCTTCGTCTTCACTTCCGACCACGGGGAGATGTTCGGCGCCCACGGGCGAATGGCGAAGAACATCTTCTACGAAGAGGCCGCCCGCATCCCGTTCCTGGTCCGCTGGCCAAAGAAGATCAAGCCCGCAACCAGGTGCGACGCGCCCCTGAGCACCGTCGACATCATGCCCACGCTACTGGGTATGGCGGGCCTGAAGGCACCGGCCAAGGCCGAAGGCATGGACATCTCAAAACGCGCCATGGGCCTTGAAGGCCCCGAACCCGACGCCGCGTTCCTGCAGAACACCGGCGCATGCGCCGCATGGTCCAACGGGCACGAATGGCGGGCGCTGCGCGATAAACAATTCACCTACGCGATTTTCCGGAAAGACAAGCAGGAACTGCTCTTCGACAACACCAAAGACCCGTTCCAGATGAAGAATCTCGTCGACGACCCGGCGCACAAGGAAACTGCAGACAGCTTCCGCAAAATGCTGGCCTGCAAGATGAAATCACTGAACGACACGTTCCCCGAGTCGACCTGGTATCGCGAGAACTGGACCAAAAACCGGATAATCCTTCGAGGCGCCAAGGGGTAAGAAACCAGCGAGCAGTGAGCAGTAACGACAAAGGCAACGACTACGTCAACGACAGCATGCTACTAAGCCTTTGATGTTGTCGTTGTCGTTGTCGTTGTCGTTGTCGTTGTCGTTACTGCTCACTGCTCACTGATTACTGCTCACTGGGTCAAATCCATCGCTTGATCCACGAGCGGATCCGCCCGGAGGCTTTTACCATGACCAGGGGCTTGTCGCATCTTTGGGCGATGGTTTCGGGGATCGGCGTGCGTACCAGTTGGCTGACAAGAGGTTCTCGGGTGCAGCCCATTACCACCAGGTCATAGCCGGCAGCTTCGGCGAGAATACCTTCGACAACGTCTGCGGCGACGATTGTTTTGGTCTGGATCGGTCCGATGAGCTTGCCGGTTTGTATGTTGGTTTCCACGAAGGCGCCGATATCGAATGGTTTTCGCCGGCGGTCTGTATCGACAGTAACGGCGGTAACTTCACCGTCCTCGGGATCGGCCAGTATCTTCGCGATTTCCAGGGCGAACAATCCGTTAAGCCCGCCTGCAAGCGGGACCAGGACGCGTTTGAATACCTGGTTTCCACCGCAGCCCTTGAGCACCACAACGTTACACGGCGCCCGTTCGATAATCGGATCGACGGTGCTGCCGAGATTGAACGTGCGAGCCTTCGGTCGCCCGTGCCAGCCCATTATGAGCATGTCCACACGCTTGTCCCGAACGCCCGAGAGAATACCCCTGGACACGCTGCGGCAGTAGCGCAGGTGCGATGAAATCGGGAACAGCGGGCCCAGGTAAAGCATCGTCTCCATGATGGACTCTCTGCCTTCGTGCATGTACTCGGCTGCATCCGAGAGAGGCACCTGGTCGGGCACGCGAACCATGTGCAGCAAATCCACGCGGGCGTCTTTGGCGCCGCAGAGCTTGTAAGTGTTCTGGACGAGTTCTAATGCGTTGGCGGGATTCCCGACAGCCACCATGATCCCGTATCGCCCCTCGCCGGCCTCGGGCGCCGACTGCTCGTGGAGAACCTGTATCTCGTGGGCGCCGGCCGGCACGCGGCGGCGGGAATACAGCATGTACACGCCAATACCGCCAATAACCCACGCCGGCCCGATAATCCACGCCACAATCGACTCGCCCATGATCCCCCAACCCAAAGCGATCTGGCAGACAATCGCCAGGATCGGTATCACAGGGAACAGGGGCATGATGAAACCGTACTCCAGTTCATCGCCCATGTTCGCCCGAATCCTGATCACGCAGAGGTTAACCACGAAGAAAAGGAACAGGAACATGATGCTGGCGGTGGCGGCGCCATGGTACTCATTCAACCCGCCGGCGGCAGTCAGTACAATCACCGCCGTGAAGGCCAGCGCAACGTACGGCGTTTTGCGAGTAGGCGATATCTTCGCGAAGAACGAAGGGAGCATCCGGTCGCGCCCGAGAGCAAATGACGCACGTGTGGCCGAATAGATCGTCGCGTTCAGCGCCGAAGTCGACGAGGCGATTATCGCAAGCGTCACCAGCAGACCGCCCGCGCCGGATACCGGGATCAGATGCTCTATCGACCCGGTAAAACCGCGTATGGGCTCGTGCTGGTTTTCGCCAAACCACGCCATTGCCGCCCCTGGCTCGCGGAATGCGACCACCGACGCCAACGCCACCAGAACGTACGTCACTGTCACAATCGCAACCGAGTAGAGCATCGCCTTGGGGATATTCCGCTTGGGATCGATCGTTTCGTCGCCGGCCTGGGCGATCACTTCAAAGCCCTCGAAGGCCACGTAAATAACGCCCATTGTCCCCAGCAGGCTCCACCAACTCCCATCTTCGCCCAGGAAGGGCCGGAAGTTCGCCATCCTCTGTGGTTCGACAGCGACCACAATCAATCCGGCGACCCCGATGGCCAAAACGAACAGCATCTGCGCCACGGTGAAAATCGCCCCTATCTTCCCGGTCTCGCTGCTGCCCCGGTAGTTGATGTAGATAAACACGCTCGCCGCCGCCAATGCCACAACCTTGACGGTTATCGAAGCCGCCAAACCAGTGAAATTCAGCCCCAGGATGAAGTTGGCGACGAACGGTACGGTGGCCTTGGCGAAAACTATCGCGTAGAACGCACCGGCCAGGGATGAAGCGAACCATTCCATCCATCCGGCGATAAAACTCGCCCCGCGCCCGAAACCTATCCGGGCAAAGTTGTAGGCGCCCCCGGCGCGCGGTATTGCGGAACTCAATTCGGCGAAACTCATTGCCGTAAATATCGCCACCACGCCGTTGAGCGCAAAGGTGAGCAGCAGTCCGCCGGGCCCGGCTTTGGGAACCGTAATACCGATACCCACGAATACTCCGGCGCCGATCATCATGCCCAAACCCATCATCATGACGTGGAAGAGCGTCAGATCGCGCGACAGCTCAGCCGAAACGGGCGAACCGGATTTGTCTGGCCGATCACTCACTACCGCCGCACCTCGCAATCCAAAGGACTCGACGCTCTTCAAACCGACCGGCGGTAAGTTCACTGGTGACAACAGAATCCATGGACAGGATTATACTCAAGCAGCCCCCCCACGGGTAGAGATAGTAAATGTCAGTCCGCCTCGGTCCGGGCGCCTGCCGCAGTCACGAGGCACAGGACGGTGACGTCATCGTTCTGCGGGGCTGAACCGCGGAAATCAGCGGCATCCTGAATGATTCGACCGACTGTTTCAGCGGCGGAAAGCGAACCGCAAGTCTTGAGGCACTCTTCGAGGCGGTGGGCACCGAATAATCCGGACTTCTCCGAAACCGATTCGGTGATTCCATCACTGACGACAACCAGGGATATACCGGGCGCCAGCGTTTCGCGGGACGCCTTGAAATCCGGACCGTCCACACTGATCGGACCGATCGGCAAGTTGCTGGGCTCACCCAGAGACCGGACCTCACCTTCTCCCGAAAGAACCAGCGGTTGAAGGTGCCCGGCGTTCAAGTACTGCAACTCCCTGGTATCTGTGTCCAGGAATCCCACAAACAGGGTGATGTACATACCATCGGGCATGTTCCTTGAAATCTGCACGGCAACCTGTTGCACGAGTTGTCCCAAATCGTCGCAGAATGACGCGGTGGCGCGCAGTGCGGCCTGGAGGTTCGACATCAGCATTGCCGCCGGAAGACCCTTTCCGCAGACGTCACCCAGTGCAAAAGCAAGCCGCCCGTCGGGCAACTCCCAAACATCGCAGCAGTCCCCGCCAACCCACATCGCCGGTTCGCATCGAGCCGCAATATCCACAACCGTAATGTGGTCGAGATTCCCCGGCAGGAGTTTGGCCTGTATTTGGCAGGCCATATCCAGTTGTCTTTCAATCAGTTCCTGGCGCGATCTGGCTTCAGCAAGCATGAGCACGTTTTTGGCCATCGACACCTGCCTGGCAACCGCCTGCAGGAAATCAAAGTCGTCGGACATCGCAAATTCCGAAGGCAAGTCCACATACAGAGCATCCATGACTGTGCCCGAATCGCACAGCGGGCAGCAATAGACGCTCCTCGGTCTGGCCATATCTGTAATGGTCAGCAACATGGCGCCATCGACACCCGCGGTATTAGTAGCCATTACAGGGCGGCGTTTGGATGCGAGGGACCGAACGACCCGGCGCGACAGGGGCACGGCGGCGGAATTATTCGAAGCGTATTTCGGCGTTCCACCGACGTGACTGGCGAGTATCTGGGGCAATTCCTCACAATCGCTGAGTCGCAGGACAATCGCGGCGGACCCGGGAATGCGTGCGATGGCATAGCAGAGTTCCGGGTAGAGCATCGATACATCTGTCAGACTGGCAAGCTGCTGGCCGATAACACCGAGCGATTTGAGCCGCCCCCTTGACATGCGGGCGTCTCTGGACTCGTCGGCATAGAGAACTTCGGTCTGCAAATCATCCTCTGTTATCGTAGCCGATGATGTTGCACTATGAATATCGCTACCAACTTCGTCGACCAAACCGCGGGCGATACCCAGAGAAAACGGACCGATAGTGACATCCTCACCGGGCAGGACTGCATGGACTTTAACGCGCTCGCCATTGATCTTGATCCCGTTGCGAGAATCAAGGTCCTGGACAAGCCATCTGTCAAACGGGTCGCAAAAGATCCTGGCGTGCTGCCTCGAAACCTTCTCATGGTCCAGCACAATGTCGCAATTACCGTTTCGACCGATAATCATGCCCCGAGGGTCGAGAACAACCTCGCTGACCTCGTCTCCGAACGTAACTGTCAGGATTGCTTCAGCCATTCACCGCTTCCCGCTGCCTGCCGCCTGCAAATTATCGTTAACCAAAACGCATGATACCGGACTACCGTCCTCGTCGCATTTCTCGCATTATCTGGCGGGCCGACGTTGCCTTACCGTTGCGGGCAATACGTTCGACAGTCCCGCGAGCCCAGATCACCAGGGCGATAATCACGCCCAGAGACGCGAAAAGAACGATGCAACCTATTATGGCGTCCTGACTCACAACTGGTTTTATATCACATCTTTTCGTTCCGGGCAACACCCCGGATCGCGGTTTTGGGCGAAATCCGATTGCATCCGGACGACAAATGTGCAACAATGATTCACCTGCCGTACAGGGAGGCACCCGGACCGACCGGACCGGGCGAACCCACAAGACAACGTTTCTTCCAACAGAACTTAAGGAAACCAAGAAGATGGCACGCAGAATGGTGATGATGGACGGCAACCATGCCGTGGCTTACGTGGCGCATAAAGTCAACGAGGTAATTGCAATATATCCGATTACGCCATCGAGCGTAATGGGTGAACATGCCGATGCGTTCAGCGCCGCGGGGCAGAAGAATATCTGGGGCACAATACCGGATGTGATCGAAATGCAGTCCGAAGGCGGCGCCGCCGGCGCAATCCATGGTGCGGTGCAGACCGGCGCCCTGACTACAACCTTTACCGCCTCTCAGGGCCTGCTGCTGATGATCCCGACGATCTACAAACTCGCCGGCGAATTGACCCCAATGGCATTGCACGTCTCGGCGAGGTCGCTGGCTTGTTCGGCATTGAGCATCTTTGGCGACCACTCCGACGTGATGGCCTGCCGACAGACCGGAGCGATGATGTTGAGTTCAAACTCCGTTCAGGAAGCAATGGACATGACGCTGATCTCGACGGCCGCCGCGCTGGAATCACGCCTCCCCTGCATCCACTTCTTCGACGGGTTTCGCACCAGCCACGAAGTGTCCAAGGTCGAAGAACTGACCGCCGAAGACCTCCGAACCATGATCGACGACGAGTCGGTCCTCGCCCATCGAAACCGCGGACTGAGCCCCGATCGCCCGGTTATTCGAGGAACCGCACAGAACCCGGATGTCTACTTCCAGGCCAGAGAAACCACCAACCCGTACTACAACGCATGCCCCGAGATCGTCCAGAAAGCCATGGACAAGTTCGCGTCCGTCGTCGGAAGGCAGTATCACCTGTTCGACTACGTCGGAGACCCGCAAGCTACTTCCGTGATCGTAATGATGGGCAGCGGCGCCGAATCCGCCGACGAAGCCGTTGAAGCACTCAACGCGTCCGGACAGAAGGCCGGACTGCTGAAGGTCCGCCTGTTCCGCCCGTTCAGCATCGAGCACTTCATAGCCGCCCTGCCCGAGACCGTTGAGACTATCTCGGTACTCGACCGCACAAAAGAACCCGGATCGCTGGGCGAGCCCCTCTACATGGATGTAGTGACCGCACTCAGCGAATCAGGCAAAAACACCCGCGTACTTGGCGGGCGATACGGACTGAGCAGCAAGGAATTCACACCCGCACACGTCAAGGCCGTTTTCGACAACGCCGGCAGCGAAACGCCCAAGAACCACTTCACCGTCGGCATCAACGATGACTTGACGCATACTTCCCTGGAATACGATGATTCGTTCAGCAGCGAAGCTGACGACGTGGTCCGGGCGATGTTCTACGGGCTCGGATCGGACGGCACGGTCGGCGCCAACAAGAACTCCATCAAGATCATCGGCGAGAATACCGACCTCTACGCCCAGGGATACTTCGTATACGATTCAAAGAAGGCCGGCGCCATCACCGTATCACACCTCCGCTTCGGGTCCAAACCCATCCGTTCGAGTTACCTGATCACGCGGGCCAACTTCATCGCCTGCCACCAGTTCAGCTTCCTCGAAAAGTACGACATGCTCGCCACGGCGGTCGAAGGAGGCACGTTCCTCCTGAACGCCCCGATGCCCGCCGAAGAAGTCTGGGCCGCACTCCCCCGACAGGTCCAGCAGACCATCATCGACAAGAAACTCAAGTTCTACACCATCGATGCCGACCAAGTGGCCGATGTCACCGGAATGGGCAGGCGAATCAACACCATCATGCAGACGGCGTTTTTCTACCTGTCCAACGTCCTGCCCCAGGATGATGCCATCGCAGCCATTAAAAACGCGATCAAGAAAACGTACGGTAAGAAGGGCGACGAAATCGTCCAGATGAACTACAACGCCGTTGACCAGGCTATCGCTCACCTGCACGAAATCGAAATCGGAGCTGCCGACAGCACCATCGAAATGCCACCGGTCGTTTCAAGCGACGCGCCCGAATTCGTCAAGAACGTCACCGCAACGATCATGGCCGGCCACGGCAACTCGCTGCCGGTCAGCGCCCTGCCAGACGACGGAACATGGCCCACAGCGACCACACAGTGGGAAAAACGCAACATCGCACTGGAAATCCCCGTGTGGGACCCGGACGTCTGCATCCAGTGCGCCAAGTGTTCGCTGGCATGTCCCCATGCGGCGATACGCTGCAAGATTTACGATCCCGCCCTGCTCGAGAGCGCACCGGAAACCTTCAAGTCCGTCGACGCCAAGGGCAAGGACTATGCGGGCAAAAAATGGACCATCCAGGTCGCTCCTGAAGACTGCACCGGTTGCGGGCTTTGCGTCCAGGCCTGCCCGGCGAAGAACAAGGAAGTCGAAGGCCGCAAAGCCATCAACATGGCCACACAAGCCCCACTCCGAGTGCCCGAACGCGAGAACTACGAGTTCTTCCTGGGCATAGCGGACCTCGACCGCACCACGCTTAATCTCAAGACGATCAAGGGCTCGCAGCTCTGCAAGCCGCTCTTCGAGTACTCCGGCGCCTGCGCCGGATGCGGAGAAACGCCTTATTACAAGCTGCTGACTCAACTGTTTGGCGACCGGGCGATTATCGGTAACGCCACCGGCTGTTCGAGCATCTACGGCGGAAACCTTCCGACCACCCCGTTCACCGTCAACGCTGACGGGCGAGGACCGGCGTGGTGCAACTCGCTGTTTGAAGACAATGCGGAATTCGCTTTCGGATTCCGCCTGGCCGCAGACAAGCACGCCCAGTTCGCCCGCGAACTGCTGAGCGAACTGGCCGACGATATCGGCGCCGAACTGGTCGAAGCCATCCTGACCGCAGACCAGAGCACCGAGGTCGGCATCACCGAGCAACGCAGCCGCGTCGCACAGTTAAAGGATAAGCTGTCAGGATCGAGTTGTCCGAAAGCGGCCCAACTGCTTTCGGTGGCCGACGTGCTGGTCCACAGGAGCATGTGGGCGATCGGCGGTGACGGGTGGGCGTACGATATCGGATATGGCGGGCTCGACCACGTACTGGCCAGCGGACGCGACATGAACGTCCTGGTACTGGACACCCAGGTATACTCGAACACCGGCGGGCAGTGCTCCAAAGCCACCCCGCGCAGTGCGGTAGCCAAATTCGCCGCCGGCGGAAAGCCCTCGCCCAAGAAGGACCTGGGCATGATCGCGATGACTTACGGCAATATCTACGTGGCCCAGGTTGCGATGGGACAGTCCGACGCACAGACCGTCAAGGCGTTTGAGGAAGCCGAGAGTTATCCCGGATGCAGCCTGGTGATCGCATACTCGCACTGCATCGCACACGGTATTAACCTGGTCGACGGATTCACGCAGCAGAAGGCGGCGGTCGCGTCGGGCGCCTGGCCGCTGTATCGCTTCGACCCGCGTTTGGCCCAGCAGGGGCAGAATCCTCTCCAACTGGACTCCAAGGATCCGACTATCTCCTTCGAGGACTATGCCTACAAGGAGACGCGTTTCAAGATGCTCACGAAGTCCGACCCCCAAGGCGCCAAAGCCCTCGCCGCCCAGGCAGCCGAAGACTTCAAGGCACGCTGGGCGATGCTGAAGCACCTGGCCGCGATGGACTACAGCAGCGAAAGCTGATCTCCATCAACGTCACTGACGTCCGGTATACATCAAGCCTGCGTTTGACCCGCCCTGCCGGCAGGCAGGTTCGTCGCGGTCCCCGATTTAGATGCGATTGGCCTTGACCTGAGAGGATCGCATCTGTATAGTGCTTCGCTCCCGACCCGGGACGAAAGATGGTGGCTGTAGCTCAGTTGGTTAGAGCACCTGGTTGTGGTCCAGGGGGTCGGGGGTTCGAATCCCCTCAGCCACCCGTGACGCCGCGAAAGGCCCTTGGCGACAAGGGCCTTTTTCATGCGCCGAAGAAAAACCGACAAGCTGCTTATTTTATGTTTTTGGCACCAACTTTA
>JADHXQ010000112.1 GCA_016782885.1 Phycisphaerae bacterium
AGCATCGGTTGGTTGTTACACTCTGTCATGTTGAGGGCCTTTCTGTCTGTAGGTTGTCTTGGTATAACACCCTTATTAACAGACAGTTAGGCTCAGCGCAAGCATAAAGTGCAAAAAAACCGTGAAAAATGCGGGTTAGCTGCCGAAAACCCCGTCTGCACCAATATGACCAGGATGGTCAACTGAAGTCTGTAGCTGAACATGGACGTCCTTTCTCTCGCGGCGGAACGTTCATAGATCCCACACTTCCCAAGCTCGTGGACGATCATCTGAAAAAACAGAGATCAATGATGCACTTCCGAGATTTTGCTTTGCGGCTCCTGCGGCGTACCGCACAACCTTGCGCCCACGACTGTTGAAGAGCTTCTATCACAATTGTACCTGATTCGCCGCGTTAAGCAATCTGAATCTGAGCGTTTGGGCGGCAGGACAAGTTCCGGACCCCGACTGCCGATGAAGAAAAAACACTCTCACATGCGATAGCCTTGATACTTTATGCTATTGGAGATGCAGCGGCGGATCATACATGCTGACATGGACGAGTTTTTCGCGGCCGTCGAGAAGCTCGATAACCCTGCGCTGCGGGGCAAGCCTCTGCTGGTCGGCGGCGATCCGGACGCGCGCGGCGTGGTTTCCACCGCCAGCTACGAGGCTCGCCAGTTCGGCTGCCATTCAGCCATGCCGATGGCCCGGGCGATCAGGCTCTGTCCCGAGGCGGTCGTTCTTCCGGTTCGCGGGGGGCGATATCGTCAGGTAAGCGAGGAGATATTCGAGATAATGGGCGAGTTCACGCCCCTGATCGAGCGGTTGAGCATCGACGAGGCGTTCCTGGATATTACCGGTACGGAGCGTCTTCTAGGCCCGGCGCCGCGAGTGGGCGCTGACGTCAAGTCCAGGATCAAATCGCGCACGGGCCTCACCGTCAGCGTCGGGGTCGCGCCGAACAAGTTTCTCGCCAAGCTCGCCAGCGACCTCGAGAAGCCCGACGGCCTGACGATTATCGAGCCGGATCGCATCCATGAAGTGCTCGATCCTCTGGCTATTCGCAAGCTTTGGGGCGTCGGTCCGGCCGCCGCAAAACGGTTCGAAAAGCTCAACATCCGCACTGTCGGCCAGTTGCGAACCGCCTCGCCGAAGATGATTCGCACCCGACTGGGGCCCGTCGGCGAGCACCTTCAGCGGCTGGCGGCCGGTCTGGACGATCGCCCGGTCACCCCGGACTCACGCGCAAAGAGCATCTCCCAGGAGCAGACTTTCCCCGTCGACATCGACGACATGGTCGAACTGACCCGCGTTCTGCTCGATCAGACCCAGCAGGTAGCCCGCCGCCTGAGGCGAAACCGCCTCAAGGCACGAACCGTCACTCTCAAGCTGCGATACGGGGACTTCACGACCCTCACCAGGTCAGCCACTTTCGACGAGCCCACCGACGTTACCGAACTGCTGTGGCGGGAGGCTCGCGGGCTGCTGGACAACTGGTCCGCCACCCAGCATCGTCCCCTGCGTTTGCTTGGTATGACGGTCTCGCAACTCACCGGCCGGGCGGGGGTCCAGGGATCGCTCTTCGGCGACCTCGCCCAAGACGCCCAGCAGCGCATCGACCGTGCGGTCGACGAAATCGCCAATCGTTTCGGAGATAGCGCAATCAACCGAGGCGGACCAAAATAGCATCGCACAAAAACCAGAAAAACCCGAAAAAAGGGGACAGGCTGCTTTTGGGCTGGAAGAAAAGACTAGAAAACAAGGGTAAAACGGAGCTATCCTACTTGTTGGCTGCATTTGGCAAATTAAAGCAGCCTGTCCCCTTTTTTCCGGGTTTTCTCGTTTCGTTGCTACTTTCCGATGCAGTACAGATTTTTAGTACCGCGGATAAAGATCTTCCCATCTGATATCGCCGGCGAGGCGCGGCAGGGTTCTTCCAGGGCGTTTTTCGTTATCAGGCGGTACTCCGGCGCCGCGTCTATAACGAACGTCACACCGTCGTCGTCGAGGAAGTAGAGTTTCCCGTCGGCAGAGACGGGGGAAGAGCTGTGATGGCGGCCGAGTTTCTTGCTCCACATCACCTTGCCCGTCTTGGCAGCGAGGCAACTCAAGTCGCCCTTGTCGCCGACGACGAAGAAATGCTTGCCCGCGGCGATCGGGGACGGCACGTAACTCGATTCCTTGCGCCTGTGCCAAAGCACCTTGCCCTTGGGATCGATGCCCAGTGTGTGCAGCGTCGGGAAGCCGCCAGTGATGCAGAACACGTCGTCGGTATAGACCATCGACGCGACGAACTGTTCGGTGGGGCCCTTGATGATCCAGTGCCGCTTGCCCGTTTTCGGATCGTACGATGCGGTGCACTTCGAGCCGGACAGGACCATCTGGTCCTTCCCCCCGGCTTTGAACACCACCGGCGGAACGTACGATCGCACGCGATTAGGGCGGTCGATCCGCCAGCGCTCCTTTCCTGCGGTCTTTTCGAGAGCGACGATGTATGCGGTGTCTTTGCCCTCGGCGTCCTGGTCGCCGTTGACTATCACCAGGTCCTCGTATAGCAGCAGCGAGGAGCAGTATCCGTGCTTGGCGGTGAATCGCCCCGGCGTGGTGCGCCAGACTTCCTTGCCGCCGAAATCGTAGCAGACCACGAGCATCTCCTCGATGTTCAGGAACGTGACCCACACGTGCTTTCCGTCGGCCGCCGGTGTGCTCGACGCCAGCGAGTTCAGGCGGTTGATCTTCTCGGGCGGGGCTTTCAGGACCGTTCGCGTCCACAGCACCTTGCCCGTTTTTGCATCGAGCGACAGCAGCAGTCGCGCGTTGCCCTTGCCCGCCGACGTGACAAATACCCGACCGGCCGACACGACCGGCGAGGAATGCCCTTTTCCGGGGATCGGTGTTTTCCACGCGACATTCTCGCCGGGGGACCATTTGACCGGTACGTTAGTCTCGGTGCTGATCCCGTCGCCGCTAGCCCCGCGCCACACAGGCCAATCGGCGCCCGAACAAACCGCCGCAAACAAAGTCGCCGGTAGAACAATAGATGCGATTGGCTTCATTATGATTTCTCCACGTTATCCCGTGCCATTGTGCGGGATGAGTCCTTCGATATTGTAGACTCTGCCGGTGTCGTAACAAGCGCGTAGTTCCGTCGTTTCCTTTGGCTCTCACCGGTGTTGGCTGGACTGGCTCGGTCGCGGGCTGTATGATGCTCGCCAAAGAGTCACCTCCGGAATAGAGAGATCGGAGGTGTCCTTGAGCGATTTGATATGGAACTACCACCTCGCGGGCGTGGCGATGAGTTGCTCAAGCCGGGCGAACTGGCGGCTGTTCGTCTGCGCTTGCGGAACATTGCGCCAAAACACGATCTGACCACCGTGATCGCCTGCGCGTTCGACCATCGCACGCGGATGCTTCCGTTTATCTATGCCGACACGCGCATGATACCGGCCGGTGTGCGGGCGATCGGTTCGGCCATGGTCGACGCCGGATTCACCAAGACCCGGATTGTTCTCCAGCAGTGGAACCGCAACTTTCGCCCGTCGCAGATGCGTCTCGACGGGAGAATACCCGACATCTTCATGATCTCCAGCATGCAGCTTCATACCGCTCCGTGTAAGGCGATGATCCAGGATGCCTGCCGGATCGATCCGACCAGGAGACCGCTGATCATTGTTGGCGGGCCAAAGGTAATGTACGAACCGTGGGACGTCTTCAGCGCCAAGCCGGAAAATCCATGGGCCGCGGACGTGGCGGTTACCGGCGAAGAATACGTCCTCATGAACTTGCTCGAAGTGGTGCTTTCGATTCGCGCCGGCGGCGAATCGATTCGGGCGGCGTTCGTCCTGGCTCGCGACAGTGGATTGCTCGACGGGATCCCGGGCCTGGTCTACGCTCGCGGCGAGCGTGACGGCGTGAGCGATGAACTGGTCGATACGGGCATTCAGCGGTTGGTGGGCGACCTCGACGAGTTGGCGGACCCGGTCCTGGGATATCGTCTTCTCGAACCGCCCAACCGCGGCGGCGGGTTGGCGTCGCTGGCCATTCCCGCCAATCGAGTTGGCAGGTACGGTCCGGTCGGATCACTTGTTTTGACATTGGGTTGTAAGTTCGTTTGCCCGTACTGTCCGATCCCGGCTTATAATCAGCGTCAATATCGCACCAAGAGTGGCGATCGGATCGCCGAAGAGATCGGGCGGTTGTACAGCGAGTACCACATCCGATTCTTTTTCGGGGCGGATGACAATTTTTTCAATGACAAGGAGCGAACGCTCGATATCGCCGGGACGCTGGCGAGGAAGGTGGACGCCGGATCGCGTCCTCACTGCAAGATTCGCCTGGGCACCGAGGCCACAATTCACGACACGCTGCTGATGAAGGAACACTTACCGCTGATCAGGCGCGCGGGGGTTTGGGGCTTGTGGTTGGGCGTGGAGGATATGTCCGGGTCGCTGGTGAAGAAAGGCCAGAGCACCGATAAGACTCTCGAAGCATTCGCCCTGCTGCGGGCCGGCGGTATCTTCCCGGTGCCCATGATGATGCATCACGACGCTCAACCGCTGTACACGCGAAACGACCAGAGCGGTCTGTTGAACCAGATTGGATTACTGCGGAAGGCGGGCGCTCTCTATATGCAAGTGATGATGCTCACGCCCTCCCCGGGTTCAAAATTGTATGTCGAGACCTATACCTCCGGTCTTGCCTACCAGAGTGTGGATGGAATACCGGTCCAGCCGCATGTCGTCGACGGGAATCACGTTGTCGCATCCCGCGCGGCGAGTCCCTGGAAGACGCAGTTCAACATTCTGGCTGCTTACCTTTACTTCTACAATCCGTTACGTTTTCTGGCGGCGTTGTTTTGCCCCAAGAGCAATATTCCCCTTTCCGATGTCGAAACCAGCCCGATCTCTCCGAGCCGGAACAAACTCCGCCGCCGGATTTTGCGGAAGGCCAGTGCATACTTGGCCGATGCTGCCGTGCAGGTATTCGGCATGTGGGGGTTGGCGAATACCATCCGTCGCACATTCGTATGGGGTTTGCACCTCATGCGAGGGAAGATCAAGCGCCACACGTGCGTCCCGGCCAGCAAAATCCCGATGCGCGGGGTCGACGGCGCGCCGGCGAGCCACGCACTTCCGGGAACCCCGACACCGCGAGAGGCGCCGTCACGCGATTGAACGATTACCGTCTCGGGCCGTAATGGGGCAGCTTCGCGCCGAGTTCGTACGCGCCAAGGTCGGGCGCCTTGCCCTTGAAACCGTCGTTGATATTGTCCAGCGCCACGCCCGCGTCGATGGCGGCCGAGCCCGCCTTGATGCGCAGATCGTTTACCCGGACGTCGAACTTCGTTTTCGTATCGCCAGGCGGCTTGATCCCCGATGCGAAGAGTGTCGCGGGGTGTACGCGGACGGCATTGCGGTAGGCCGGGGCGTTTTTCCGGGCCGCGGCGATCGTTTTGTAGCGGACGCGATTGAACTTCAGGAACTGTTTCCACGTCCCGCCGAATCCGTCGTAGTCGAAATCGCAGCGGCGCATCGGGGCGGTCGACTCGTAAGCGTAATTGCCCTTCGTGCCGACAAACAGGTTGTTCCGCGTGATGCAGTTGCTTACCGTCTCGTGAGTCCAGAGCACAAGCGGCATGCCGGTTTTGACCGACGTGTTGTGGTAGAATATCCCGCCCGAGGGGTTGTTGTGCATCTTGAACGTTTCAGCCGTCACGTTGTACATCGCGTTGCGGAACACGTAGACCGGCCCGCCGTGGATCGGTTGGATCGAAATGCCCTGGAACACGTTTGTCAGGCGGTTATCGAAGCATCGCGTATTGTGCTCGGAGTAGTCCATCTCGATACCGTCGTCGGTGCATTCGGAGATCTCGTTACCGTAGATGTCGATCGCCGCGCACGGGTAGTTCGAGAACGTGTCGATCCCGTCGCCGAAGCGGCTGATGCGGTTGTAGCAGATAACGTGTCCCGTGCCCGAGACCTGGATACCGCGGCGTGATTCGATGCCCTTCGTGCGAGGCCACTTGCTCCGCCCGACAAAAACGTTGTCGGCAATGTAAATACGCCGCTGTTTGTCCGAGTTTCTCTGGGCGACGAAACCGTGGTCGCAGTCGCGCAAGACGCACCTGGTCACCGAGATTCTCGCGCCGCCATTGAACGCCAGCGCCCACTTGGCGTTCTGAAACGCCAGGCCTTCGAGCATCACGTCATGGACGCCCGACGCGTAGATTACGTTGCCCGCGCCTCCGCCGTCCAGGACGGCCGGTCCGTCGGACGATCCGACCAGGACTATTGGCTTGCCCGGCTCGCCGGAGCGAAGGGAGAATGTCCCCTTGTACACGCCCTTGCCCAGAACGAGCGTATCGCCCGGTTTCGCCGACTTCAAAGCCGCCTTCAATCCGCCGGGGCGGACGTTAATCTTCCGCCCGTCGACCGGCCGCTTTGGCGCGGTCCAGGTGGTCGTCCGAACAGTCCTGACCGCCGAACCGCCGTCGGGATCTTCCAGGGAGAGCTTCACCTTGTATCGGGTCCCGCCCGCCAGATCGAAAATCGACCCCGCAAACAACCGCTGACCGGCAGGGGGGCGAGAGCCTTTGCGCATGCCTTCGCTCTCCACGCCGAACAGATCGAGCGCCCGGCGCCACCGCCGCGATCCGGCCTTGCGATACTCGACATGCACGCGGGCGTTATGGTTGTCATCACCGCCGACCAGCCACCGGAAACCGAGGCACTTGATGGTGGGCAGTTCTTCGGTGAGCTTACCCGCGGCAGCCGCATTCCCACCCCAGGCAGCCCCGGCGGCCGCGACGAGCACGAAGACCAGTGCGACAGATCGCATATACACCTGAATACTCCCGGTTCGTTCCTGCCCATAGTAGAGCGTTATCGAACGGCGGAAACAAATTGAATATTCCCCGAGTCGACCGAAACGCGGATCGATTCTCGCCGGGGACATTGTCGGCAATACTCTGCGGATGTTTCCCGTGGAGACCTACCGTCCATTCGTGGGTGATCCGGACGTCAACAACGTCGAGGTATTCGACGGCAACCTGGATACCGAGGAGTTCGGCTTTGTGTTTTTTTCCAATTATGCCGAACGATATGATATAATACATTGCGGTTGGGGATAATACGAAAGGCGTTGCAATGAAGTCCGCCGGTGAACAATATGTGATTGACGACAACGGCAAAAAAACCGGGGTCATTCTTCCGCTCAAGCGATACGAGAAGCTTCTTGCCGACCTGCACGACCTGGCGGTAGTGGCTGAACGCCGCGAGGAAAACCCCATCACGATGGACGAGATGAAGCGGCGTCTGAAGACAGATGGAATCTTATGAGGTAACTTTCAAGCCGTCCGTCGAGAAGGATCTGCGCCGTTTGCCCGTTGGCGTTGTCGCGCGGGTGATGAAACGGGTGGATGCCTTGGGTGCGGCGCCGCTGGGGCGCGGGGCGATCAAGTTGTCAGGCGGCAAGCATCTCTATCGTGTGCGGGTGGGAGACTATCGGATTGTGTACGGGGTTGATTCTACCGGGAAACAGGTCCTGGTTCATTACGTTCGTCACCGGCGCGATGTTTACCGGGCAATGTAAAGCCCCTGTAGAAGGCGGTGCTGAAGAAAACGGTGTCAGCGGGCGTTTTTCGTTTTTATTCGGTCGCCCTGGACGTAGTCGCTGATTCTTACGCGCGAGCCGCCGGTTTGTTTTCGCGGTTTGGTGTAGGCTTCGGCCGCGATCTTTTCGATCCTTTTGACGACCCCTGCGTTTTCAGACGCCACGTCCCTGCTCTCGCCGATATCCTTGCTCAGGTCGAACAGCTTCCAGGGCTTCGTGCCCGACCGCACAGCTTTCCACTTGCCCATACGAATGCCTGTCGATCGCCTGCCTCCGCCCCAGAACAGGTACTCGTGGGGGGCCTGGTCGCCCTTGCCAAGCAGCGTTGCGACGATGGAGATGCCATCGTTCTTCGGCGCCTTGGCGCCCGCCAGATCGGCGAAGGTAGCCATCATGTCGTGGAATCCGCCGATGTGATCGCTGACGGTTTTTGGTTTGATCTTCCCCGGCCATCGCGCGATGAATGGAACCCGGATTCCGCCCTCATACAGGCTGCCCTTTGTCCCTCGCAGCGGTCCCGACCCGTTGAAGAACTCGTCGAGCGGGTCCCACGGGCCTCCCTGCGGACCGTTGTCGCCGGTGAAAATCACCAGCGTGTTATCGTCGATCCTGAGTTCCTTCAGCAGCGCCATTATCTCGCCGACATGCTGGTCGAGGCGCGATATCATGCCCGCGTAAATCGCGTACGCGTCATCGCTGCCGAGGTACCCGGTTCGCGGATCGTCGATCGTCTTTTTGGGGAACTTGCCGCGGTACGGTTTGGCGGACTCTTCGGGAACCGCCAACTCCACGTGCGGGACTATCGACGGGATGTAGCAGAAGAACGGTTTATCCTTCTTCGCCGACGCCTTGATGAACTCCACCGCCTTGTCGTGCAGCACGTCCTCGACGTATTGCCCGCGCTTACCGCCCGAGTTGCCGAGCAGCAGCATCTTCTTGTTATTGTGCCATATCCAGTACGGATAGTAGAAGTGCGCATGCACCTGGTGATAGAAACCGTAGAACTCGTCGAAGCCCTTGCGGTTGGGGTGGCCGGGCGTGTTTTCGATGCCCAGCCCCCACTTACCGAACCCGCCGGTGGAATATCCCGACTTCTGCAGCACCTGGGCGAGCGTGGTCTCGTCAGGCAGCAGCGACGAACTGCCCGAGTTCGACCTGACGGGCGTATGCCCGTGATGCATGCCCGTCATCAAAACGCTCCGCGACGGCGCGCAGACTGTGTATCCGGCGTAGAAGTCGGTGAACCTCATGCCCTCGCCGGCCAGGCGGTCGACGTGCGGTGTGAGAATCTTCTTCTGCCCGTAGCAGCCCAGGTGCCCGTAGCCCAGATCGTCGGCCATTATGAATATGATGTTGGGCCTGTCGGTTACTGGTGTTTTTTTCGCCGGGGCCGACAAGGCGGACCGGCCGGTAATCGCCATCGCCCCCGCACCGGCCAGACGAAGCAATTCGCGTCGATTCACTTGATTTCTCCTCGTGAGGTCTTCTGTTTTTTGGGCGCCGGCGCCTTGGCGGGGGATTCATTGACCCATACCTCCATCGCGCCTCGGTCCCTGTTTGCCCATGCGTAGTACGGGACGGCCGTCATTTTGACGCTCTTTCCATCGACAAGGGCCTGCCCCTGGATGACCGTCACGCCGCCGAGCAGTTTTTCGCGGTGTTCGGTTTGCAGGTTCGCTTTTGGCGGCAGGACGATGCGAGAGAGGTCTGCCTCAGGGTGATCGACTGCTTCAAGGCAATAGACGATCGGTCCGCGCATCAATGCTGTCTTGCCCGCGTCCGCTTTGACTTTTTCGTGCGCGTAGACTCTTTTGACGGGCATGGGCAGGTCCAGTTCGACGATGTCGCCGCCTTTCCAGGTTCGTTTCAGGTGCAGGTATCCGTCGGTCTTGGGGGCCGCGTCGGCGGCCTGGCCGTTGATTTTCAGGCCGGCGGGCGGGACGTTGGTATCTCCGAAGCGGTACAGATCGCCGGGTACGGGTTTGCCCCGCGCCCAACCGGGGATTCGCAGGCAGATGTTGAACTCGGACGCCTTGGGCGGCGTGACGGTCAAGCGTACGCGTCCGTTCCACGGGTAGTCGGTTTTCTGGGCGAGCTTAACCGCCGTGCCGTCGAGCACGATCGAGGCCTGGCCTGCAACGTACAGGTTGACGTAGATGCTCTTCTTGTCTCGGGCGTAAGCCAAACCGCCGACCTGTGGAATGATCCGCGCCAGGTTCGTCGGGCAGCAGGACAGCCCGATCCACGTCGACCTCCGCCCGCCCTTGCTCGACAGCGGGTTCTGGTAGAAGAACGAGTTACCGGCGATTGATATCCCCGAGATCGCCCCGTTGTAGAGCGCCAGCTCCATCACGTCGGCGTATTTGGCGTCGCCTTGTAGAAGGGCCATCCGATACTGCCAGAGCACGTGTGCGATATTTGCGCACGATTCGCAGTAAGTCCTGTTGGGCAGCAGGTACGGGTCTCCGAAGCCCTCGTCGTGGTACTGGGCGGTCCCCACGCTGCCGGTGATGTACATTTTGCGCCCGACCACGTCTTTCCAGAGATGTCCCAGGACGCGATCGTATTCCGGGGCGTCGGAGAAGCGGACGATATCGGCCATCGCGGCGTACATGTACCCGGCCCGCACGGCGTGTCCGACCGCCAGTTTTTCTTCTACGATCGGGCGGTGGTCCTGGGCCCGCCCGTTTCGCTGCCTGCACCGCGCCCGAAGGCGTTTGGCACGCTCGGGCAGGTCCTTTTCGTAAGGCGGGGTTTTTACCGGCGTCCTCAGATCGAACGGTTTTCGTTCAAACCCGTGCGCGTGCCCTCGTTCGTCGAGGAAGAACCTCGCCAGATCCAGATATTTCCGCTTGCCGGTGGCGCGGTAGAGTTTCACCAGGGCCAGTTCGATTTCCTGGTGCCCGTCAACGTCATAGCGTTTATTGGGTCCGAAAATACCGTCGATGTGATCGGCGAATCGTATTGCGGAATTGAGCACCTTGGTCTCTCCGGTCACCTTGTGGTGCTCGACGGCCATTTCGAAATAGTGCCCGGCATTGTACATCTGGTGCATCGTTCGCAGGCGCTCCCAGCGATACTTCTGCTCGCGGAGGATGAAGTATGCGACAAGGAACCCGTCCTTCTGTTGTGCGGCAAGGATGCGATCGAGGATGCCGTCGGCGCGCTTGCCCAGCGCCTTGTCGGGTTTGTTTTGCAGGCAGTACATCGCGCCCTCGAGTGCCTTGTACAGATCCGAATCAAACGCCGCATGCCCGGAAGCCGTACCTTCGGCGATTCCCGCGGCCTTGTCGAAGTTTGTAACGTGCCCGTCCTTCTCCAGGCTGTTCAGCGCGTGGGGGATGGTCACCTCGCTGGCCGTCTTCAACCGCGGTCCCCAGAAACCGCCTTGAAGTTTCACGCACATGTTATCGACTTCCCTCAGCCCGCGCAGAGGCGGAGGGTCGGACGATAACGCCGGTGCGACGAAGCACAGGGTAATAATGAACGCTATCAGTGCGCGTTGAAAAGCGCCCGCGCGGGTTATTGTGTTGATCGGATTGTTCTTCTCTATCATTGGCTTCGCTATTCCTCTGGCGCGGTGGTTACCTTTACGTTTTGATGATCCTACCACAGTTCCGGACACTCGCAAACTCTTTCCCGGGCGGGTGATTCCCTCGTTTCCTTCATCCCCGTCGCTCAGAGATCAGCAAAAGGCTTATGATAAACAGCCCTCCCAGCCGAAACTCAAAACATAAAAACATAGAAACTGTTCAAAACAGCATGACTGACGACTGAGAAACCGGCGGCGGTCGTGCGAAAAGGTGTGCGGTCAGGGCGTTTCTGCTGCTGATTATGGAATTGTCTTGACAGGAATTGTGAAACTACATACAATCATAAGTCATATTTGACAGGCCGCAACGACCGACGGCAGGAATATCAACTGGAGAGCTGTAGGTTTCCACGAAAGGAAAGGAGTTGCCATGTCCACCAGCACGAACCATCTACCGCGTCGTATTCCATTGGCGAGTTCGACAGTCGCCGACCAGATCGCATCGTCCCAGCCGTTGATGGAGTCGCTCGAACCGAGGCTGCTGCTTTCGGGCGACGGTATCGACATCGAGAAGTACGTGTACGTTGAGCCCGCTCCCCCCGCCGGGGACATCATGTGCAACGATTACGCGTACGGTAAACCGGTGGAACTGACCATGAAATACACCGGCGGCGGGGCCGACGCCACCGATACCCTCCAACCGTTGGGCAAGTATAATGTTACCGACGCGCCCGGTTTTGAACCGTACGAGGCGATCGTCGACATTATCGCCACCAGTTCCTCGCACCTCGCATGCGCCTCGCCGTGGAACACGTTTTTCAGCGGACAGGTCGCACTCGGTGACGAGTTCGTCCTGGATGTGGACAATGCGGCGTGTCTGAATCGCTTCAGCGCCAACACGTACATCTACATCATGGACACTGAAGCCAATCTCCTTCAGACGGTGCAGTATCACACGTCCTGCTCGGCGCCGATTCATCTTGGCGACGTGGTGGGCGGTGTCGAGGTTACCGGATTCTTCGGAACCAATGGGATCGGCGCCGAATTGCCCGATGAAATAGACGGCTATGGAGAAGATGCCGACACGCCGGGTGAAGCGATCGATGCCGATATCGGTCAGACGGTCGTCTGGACCTACGTTGTGACCAGGACCGGCGATGGGCTTCTGAGCGATTTTACCATCAACGATGATAACGGCACGCCCGATAACGCGGCTGACGACTTCAGTCCGGCTGCGGTGATGGACGGCGATTTCAACGTCGGCGACACGAATACCGACGGCGTGCTGGACGAGGGCGAGCAGTGGTTATTCGCCGCCAGCGACCTCGTCGAAGCCGAAGGTCTGTACGGGAACGTCGGAACCGCCTCGGCGACCGTCGAGGTTGAAGGTGGCGGCGGTAGTGTTCCCGACGGCGGTTTCATGGAATACGCCATCCTCGCAGACGGTTCGGTCACGATCGGCGATTTCTTCGGTACTCCTGGAGAATCCTTCAATGTTGACGGAGGCTTCCTCGGGAGCAATGGCGGCGACATAACCGTCTGGTCGAAGGTGGACGTGTCGGATGGTCTGCGCGGGGGCGGGCTGTACATGGAGTTATACGGCGGCAGTACGATAGGCTCCACGGATTCAGGCATAGAAGACGCCATGGTGTTCAATGGTGATCAGTCCGGCGCAAGTGTGATGCTTGGTTTCGGGACTACGGTTTATGGCAATATCCGCGGAGGCGGCACTGCTGTAGGCTCGATATTCGGTTGGGGAGCCGACATTCAGGGTGACATTTACACTGCCGGCGACCTGTCCTCGGTGGACGTCTCGACCGCCATGCCCCCCTTCGCAGGAACTATATATACGGAAGCCGGAGCTACACCGTTCACGCCCCTGGACTTTGAGTCTCTGGATGACTTCAATCCCGCACTCGACGTCACTGATACTGATATTGTCGTCGGCGACAACGCCGTACTCGAACTGAGTTCGGGAAATTACCAGTTCGACTCGCTGACCTTCGGAGAGGGCGGCGTGCTGCAACTGAATCTCACGGGTGGTCCGATCACTATCCAGGTCGTTGGAGATATGACTGTGGGCAGCGGTTTCGACATGGTTTTCGTCGATGACTTCGGAGTTGTTCTTGCCGATGCCGCCGACCAGGTCTATATCGAGGCCGGCTATTTGACCGTGGGCGAAAACGCCGAATGGTCCGGGACGGTTTACGTGGCGGATGACGACATTAACTTCGGTCAGGATCTCCAACTGACGGGCGCTTTATACGGCGGCGGCGACATGAATTTCCTCGGTAGCGAAATAGTGTACGAGGCATTTGACTTCGAGGCCGTGGCCGTGGTCGGGGGCGGCGTCGAAACGATCGAACTGGACGACAGCGATTCAGCTCACTATGTGGGCGTCCTTCCGTCGATAGATATCTCCCGTTACGCCCAGAAAGCCGAAGCGCTGGTGATGCAGTATACCGGCGATAACGTGATCGACCATTCGCAGGACCCCTGCAAGGTCACTGTCACCGGCGATCCGGACGATGCGCCGGTGGTGCGGATAGTTGCCTCCAGCCGGGCCAATATCGACGATCCCAAGGCCGAGATCTACTTCGACGGCGAAGTTAATCTTGACGACACGTTCGCCATCGACGCACTGCTGGCGGGCAAATCCAGATTGAAAGGCCAAACGTACGTGAAGATCTTTGCCCCGGGTTTGGACGGCGAACTTCTCGGAAGCGCCGGGTTCCACACTTCCCTCTCAGAGCCCCTGGTGCTTGGAGACCAGTTTGGCGCAATCAGGCTGGTTGGTTTCATCGGTGACGACGGCGCCCGGGCCGGTATCGTACCGGTGGAGATGCTGACGGGCCTCTCGGGCTTCGTCTTCGAAGACTTTAACGGCGACGGGCAGATCGATCTCGACGAGTACGCCGTCAGCGGAGCGACCGTAACGCTCAGCGGCGTCAACGACAATGGAATCGAGATTAATCGCGTCGAGACTACGGATTCCGACGGCGCGTATTACTTCGACGCGCTGCGGCCGGGGAATTACACCATCACCGAAACCCAGCCGGTCGGGTATGATGACGGTATCGATTCGGTCGGCACGGCTGGCGGGATACTGCTGGCTGACGACACCGTTTCGGAAATCAACCTCGATGCCTATGTCGAAGGCGTGAATTACAACTTCGCCGAACATCGCGCCGCCGTCGCCGTTGGCGAGGAGATCGCTATTGGCCAGACCGCCACTATCGGTTTCTGGGCGGGCAGGAAGGGCAAGAAGCTGATCGAGTCACTGAACGGCAGCAAATACTCAACGGAATTGGGCGATTGGCTCGCGACCGAGTTCCCCGACATCTACGGTAAGCTGGCCGGCAAGACGAACAAGGCCGTCGCCAGTTTCTACAAGAAGATATTCAAGACCACCAAGAATCGCTGCCGACGCGGACATCACGGACACCACCAGCCCAATGCCTTACGCGACCTCAATGCACAAGTAATGGCCACCGCGCTGGCGATCTACGTGACCGATTCGGACCTCGCCGGAAACACTGCGGCTAGATATGGGTTCCTCGTCAGCGAAGAAGGTCTTGGCGCCGCGATGTTCAGCGTGGGCGACAGCGGGGCGGCCTTTGGTCTGAGTGTTGGCGACAGTAGAATTATGAGCGTTTGGGACATCCTCCACGCCACCAACGACCAGTCCGTCGACGGGCGCCTGTACGATATGGACATCATGCTGCAGGAACTGGCGGACAAAGTATACACAATGATCAACGAAATTGGCGCCATCGATTTGAGTTCCCCGTCGAATTGATATGCAGCACAGACTCCGGGTCAGGCCCCTCGCCTGGCCCGGAGTTTTGTTTCTATTTCATGGTCTTTTTCTTCGTGGGCTTTTTCTTTTTTGCTTCCGGATGCTTGAGTTCCGGTTTACCGGTCGCCGGTTTGCCCGCCGCGAGCCAGGAGGCCATCGCCTGGAGGTACTTCACGCGAATGAGGCATTGCTCTCTGGCGTCCTTGTTCTGCCAAAGATAGATAGAAGCCAGCGCCAGCGCGTATCCACGGATTGGTGTCTTTCAGCAGTTTTCTGATCAGCGGCAGGTTTTTTTCTCCGCCTTCGGCCAGCGCACTGACCGCGCCGCCGGCGACCCCTCCGCTGAAATGTCCCGGGTAGCGGGCGATCTCTTCGGGCTTCTGTCCTTCAAACGGCAGGCGGTTGACGCGGTCGATGTAGGCGGGGCTGTGGGCGAATCCGCCGCCGACGCCGTCCCAAGTCGGGCTGAAAATCCCTTCGGCGTGCCCGCGTTCGCGGCCCATCCACATCAAGACATCACTGCCGGATCCGCTTGTGTGCGACATAAAAAAGTGGCGACAGGCAACGGAAACGGCTCTTTTTTTGCCACGGAAAACACGGAAGGCACGGAAATGTTACGGCGACGACAACGGTAACGCTCTCCGCTCAGGATCTCCGAGTAGTGGGCAATAATGCCGTTGTCGTGGCCTTTGCCTAACCCGCCACCTTTTATGTCGCACACGATCTGCTTGGGGTGTGAATTTTTATTCTGGCGTCGATAACTTGTTTTCGGAGAAGCCTATGGGCGTTTTTTAGGAATTGGAAAGTCTCAAATAGGATCCCGCGAGAAACGCGTTTGTCTTGAACAGGAGAGCAGGAGAGCAGGAGAC
>JADHXQ010000028.1 GCA_016782885.1 Phycisphaerae bacterium
GCAGGCGGATGATCTCGCTGCGATGGTCGACCAGCATGTCGATCATGTCACCTTCGGATTTCGGTAGCGGTTTGGCCCGCCCGAAGTAATCGTTGAGATATACCCGCTCGATCGTCGACGAGCCCAACAGACCGATCAGACCGTTATAGTGATCGGTATTTGCGTGCGAGATAAATGCTCCGGTCGGCCGGGGAAGGCGCCGCTCGCGGAGAAATGGCCTTAGAACCTGCGTCCATGCGTCGTATCCGCCTTGCGTGCCCGCGTCGATCAGCCACGTCCCGCCCGATGGCGTGCGAAGCAGCGCGCACTGACCGGCGCCAACGTCCAGCAGGTCGAGCTGGGCTGTTCCCGGCGCCGGCGGAGGGGCGCCCCGCTGGGTATAAACGCCCAGGGCGACCGTTGCGACCAGCATTACCGCCGCAACCGTTCGCCCGAAACGAAAGCGGCGAGCCAGGCAGAACGTGGCGATAGTCGCGTAGCACAGCAGCGTCCAGACCGCGCTCACCGGGCGGAGGTGGAAGCAGAGGAACGGTAACTGTTCCGCCGCCCGCACCGCGCCGGCGAGAACGTCCGCGGCGCCAAGGGCTACCTGCTGAATCGAATGGGCGAGATTGGGCATCGGCCAGGCCAGGGCGATCGCGATATATCCGGGCACGAGAACCGCAAGCACCAGCGGGAAGACAAGTACGCTCAGAACCGGGGCGTACGGGCTGAACAGGCCGAAATGAAACGCCACCAGCGGAGCGGCCATCAGATACGCCGCCAGGCATACCGTCGCCATTCCGGTAGACGCGTTGCCCAGGGAGAACCACATCCACCGGCGCACCCGCTGATCGTCGCGGAACACCATCAACCCGCGCCGGCTGAGCCACCGCCCGAACATGAACCCTCGCAGCGGCCGGTGCAGCACGATCAGCCCGGCGACGATCGCGAAACTCAACTGAAAGCCCGGCGCCAGAATCTGCAGCGGGTCGATAGCGAGCAGCACGATAGCCGCCGCCGCCAGCGCGTTGAGCGAGGCGTACCGGCGATGCGCGATTACCGAGATGCACAATGCGGCGGCCATTATCGCCGAACGCAGCAGCGGCGCCCGCGGTTCGGCCAGAAGCAGGTATCCCCCCAGCACGATCAGCACGACAACCGCCGCCCGGCGGGGCGTGAACTGAACGATGCCGCAGAGGAAGTAGACGAATCCCAGGAACACCGCCAGGTGGAGCCCCGAGATGCTCAGGAAGTGTGCTATCCCCGCCCGGACCATCGTCTCGTTGAGCGACCGGAGCGCCGGATCGCGCTCGCCGAGGATCAGTGCGCCCAGAAGGTGTCCGTGGTCCGCATCTCCGCAGGCCAGCAGGTGCTGTCTGGCCGATGCCCGCAGATGCCACAGGGCCCGAGACGCCCAGGACGGCTCCGCTTCGTCGATCGCTGTCGCACCCGAATCCGCCGGTATCGACATCTGGACGAACACGCGCGTGCGGCGAGCGAATTCGGACCAGTCCATCTGCCCGGGGTTGTCCGGTCCCTCGAATCGCATGATGCGCCCGACCAGTTCGACCTGCCTGCCGGCAGCGAGGTTCACTACCGGCGAGTCGATTGTCACTCGCACCAGTCCCGAAGCTTCTCGCCACGCTCCATCCGCGGAAATGCTGTCGGCGCGCAGAATGAAATTCGTCCGATCGGGTCGCGGGCGGCCCGGAACCGAAGTGCTCTTGAACACTTTCGGTGCGGTTATCACGCGCCCTCGCAGCGTCGCGAGCATGGACCGCCGCGGCGTGAAGGTCGCGATATGGTCCGCCTCGACCGTGCCATACGCCAGGCGAACGTGAAGAGCCCCCGTCGCGACCACCGCCGCCAGTGCCGCAGCCGTCGCGGCGAGGTGCAGGTGGTGTGAGCGGAACATAACGCCCGCCGCGATGAGCCCGGCGGCGCCGAGAACCATCCAGAACCCCGTGCTCATCGGCGCCAGCAGACCGGCGGCGATACCCGCGACAAGCGCGATCGCCGGGGCGACAAGCGGCATGCGCATGACGGGGCGGCGCGCCGAATGCGCGGTCAATGGTGTGGCGATAAGTGCCTTTACTGCATCGTCCAAAGCCGGGCCCCTGTAACGATCGTCAGGATAGGCGATTACCGCCGGCGCCTAGGCGTCTGGCCCCTGGGGGATGACGGATTCCACCGCCGTGACTATTGCCGGAACGTCACTCCACAGGATATCCCATGCGTCGGTGAGGTCCATGTCGTCGCCCTTGGCGCCGAGCGCGTCGATGGCTTTCCACGGAAACTCCGGATGTTTGGTGCGGAACTCATCGCCAATGCGCCTTGACGCCCGGGCGAGAACCAGCAACTGGTAGAGTACCGCCGAGTGGGTCTTGGCGTCCACCATGAACGCGCACTTGTTCATTCCGCCGGCGAACTCGACGGCGAGGCGGGCGGCGTTGTATACTTCCATCAGGGTCTCATCGTTGGCTTGCATGTCTTTGCTATGCTCCCGAACTGATTACCATTCTCACCGTTCGATTCACGCGCACCGGTTTGTAGTTTACTCTATCGGCTGGAAGTGTCTTCCAACACGCGTTTAATACGATGGCGCGCATGCCCGATTGTCCGCCGACCGGAAATAAAGTATCACCCGGATTTGCCCGACACACAATAAGGGCCGCTGTACAATCTCTTCGCGCGCGGTATATTGTGCTTGGAACTGCAGTTCGGCGACCACGGAGATCGATTCGATACGAGTTGAACCAATGACTGAAAGATTCTTCAGCACATTTCAGATCGCCAGTCTGCTCCGCGCGGCGCCGGGAGCAGTTGTCGAGTGGATGGACAAAGGCTGGCTCAGCTCCACCCGCACGCCCGGAGGAGCGGTCCAGGTCGCCGAATCCGATCTCGTCAGGTTCCTCGAAGACCAGGGATTCGACTTCGGCGAGGAACTCAGCGCCGCGGTCACCGCCGAGCAGCGAGACGAAGCGTACCGGCGGGCACTCGCAAGAAAAGCGGTCGCCAATGGCGCAAGCGACCCGGTCGAAACGGAGACGGCGGTTGCCGTCTCAGAACCGGACGAAGACGAACCGAATCAACCGGACGAGCCGGACGAAGACGAACCGAACGAGCCGCCTGAGGGCCAGGCCGGCGAATTACCGCTCCCCGAGCTGCCGCAAGCCCCGCCGGTCGATGCAGAACCATCGAAACCGCGGGCCGGTCAGATATGCGATGCGATTCTGGCCGATGCCGTCAAACAGGGCGCTCGCGCGGTCCATCTCACGCCATACCGCGACGGTCTCAAACTGCAACTGCGGATAAACGATTCGCTGCACGACAAGCCTAACTTCGATCGCCGCCTGCCCGACGGCATGGGACGCGAGATCATCGCATGCTTCCTTAACCGCGCGAATCCGGATATCGCACCCGGCGCCCTCGCGGTCCCCCGCAGCGCCGAGTTTACGCGGTCAATAGAGGGCTTGCGGCTCGCGTTGCATCTGTCGGCCTTGCCGACCGTCAACGGACCGAGGCTCGTGATTCGCATACCGCATCGTCCCGCCGCCCTGGTCCTGGAAGACGCCGCACGCGTGCGGTTGGAAGAACTGCTGGGGGGCGACGGGCTGATAGTTGTCGCCTCAAAACGCAGAATCGGTCGGGATCAGACGCTTCGGGCCCTGCTGGCGGACGCCGATACTTTCGGGCGCGGCGTCATCGCCATCGAGCAGAACGCACAAGGGGACCTGGATAATGTCGCCCGGATTCAGATCAATCCCCCAGCCGGGCTGACCTGTGCCACGGCGATGGCTGCGATGGAATACCAGGACGCCGACACGATTGTCCTGACCGAACTTCGCGATCCCGCGGTCGCGCTGGCGGCATTCGACGCCGCCCATGACGGCGCCCTGGTCATCGCGGGCATTAACGCCAACTCGGCCCCGGCGGCGACGGACGCACTGCTGGCGATGGGCCTGGAACCCTGGCCGCTGGCGACCACGCTGAAGGCGATCGTCGAGCAGGCCTCCGTGCGAACGCTCTGCGAGCATTGCGACGGCGGATGCGACCGCTGCGGGCAAACCGGTTGGTCGGGCTCAGCGGTGCTGAGCGGTGTGGTCTTCATCGAGGGGCAGCTCGTCGATCTGATCCGCGCAGGGGGATCGATAGAGCAATTCGAGCGGGCAATATCACAGGCCGGCGGGGGGTCACTGGCCCATGTCGCCCGCGCCGCGGTCGATGCAGGCATCACAACTCCCGCCGAAGCCGCCCGCATCCTGCGCCGCAGTTGAGCTTGCCGCCCCGATCTCCTTGCCTGTCGCCTTCGGGGGAGGTATGCTGATGTCCAGCCGCCGATCGAGGAGAACGCACATGAACGCAGCAAAACGATCCGCCCTGTCACTGGTAACCGCCTTCTGCCTGACCGCCACGCTGGCGTGTATGGCCCCCGGCGCATCGGGCGCCGAGCCCGCCGCCGCCGAAGCGAAGCGAATCATCGAAGCGGCCGGTATGACCGGCGGGCTGGTCGTTCACGTGGGATGCCGCGACGGTAAGTTGACCGCCGCCCTGGGAGCGGGGGACAACATCCTCGTTCACGGGCTCGACACCAGCGCCGGGAACGTCGCGGCCGCACGCGAGCACATCCGGTCGCTGGGCGACTATGGTAAGGTGAGCGTCGAACGCCTGACATCAGCCCGCCTGCCGTATGCCGACAACATCGTCAATCTCGTGGTCTCCGAGGATCTCGGCGAGATCGCGCCGGCCGAGGTCATGAGGGTGCTGGCGCCCAATGGAGTGGCGTATGTCAAAACGGGCGGTAAGTGGACCAGG
The DNA here is from genome assembly GCA_016782885.1 of Phycisphaerae bacterium. Classification (GTDB taxonomy): domain Bacteria; phylum Planctomycetota; class Phycisphaerae; order SM23-33; family SM23-33; genus BS750m-G57. Next base: position 4,798 of record JADHXQ010000028.1, read on the forward strand.
CGGGTGAAACCCCGCCCGGGAACAATCGACGAATGGACGCACTACCTGCACTCTCCGAGCAACAACGCGGTGGCCAAAGACACCGTCGCCGGCCCGCCCAAACGCGTGCAGTGGATTTGCGGTCCGCAGTGGGCCCGCAGCCACGACCACCTGTCGTCGACCAGCGCGATGGTCTCGGCGAATGGGCGAGTGTTCTACATCATCGACGAAGGCCCCACCGCCTTTGTGGCGATGAAGCCCCGTTGGAAGCTCATCGCTCGCGACGCGTTTAACGGCGTGCCGCTCTGGAAGCGCGACGTCGGCCCGTGGGAAGGGCACCTGCGAGGCTTTCGCACGGGCCCGGCGGAACTCGCCAGGCGCCTGGTGGCCGTCGGCGACCGCGTCTACGTGACGCTCGGCTACGGAAGACCGATCACCGCCCTGGATGCCGCGACCGGCAAGATCGCGACAACGTACGAAAACACTACCGGCGCCATGGAGTTCATCTGTCACGAAGGCGTGTTGCACGCCGTCGTCGGCGACCGCGCGCCGGGGCACACTGACGGGGCGGCGATTCCGATAGAACCGAAGGACAACTGGCACTGGTGGGCGATCTACACCGATACGCCGCCGAAAAAGCACCTGGTCGCGGTGAATACCGACACGGGCAAACTGCTCTGGAAGAAGGACGACGCCGATACCGTCGAGATCCTGCCGACCGCACTGGCCGCCGCGGGCGACCGCGCGTTCATCCAAACTCCCACTCACATCGTGGCGATCGGCGCCAAGACGGGCAAGGTGTTGTGGCGCGCCCCCCGCGAGACCACCCGGCAGCGCCCGAGCTGGACGGCGCCAACGCTGGTGGCTTATGGCGACGTCGTGCTGTCGGCCGACCGGGCGGTTGGCAAAGCGCCGCCCGCCACCGACGCCAGGCGGAAGGTCCAGTGGACCGTCACCGCGGTCGGAGGCGTCGCTCCGGTGGGCAAGCTGATCGCCTTCTCCGCCGATACCGGAAAGCAACTCTGGGACTCGCCCGCAAAAGAGGTCTACAACGCCCCGGTCGACGTCCTGGTCGCCGGCGGGCTGGTCTGGACCGGTAACATGGTCCAGCGCAACGACCCGGGCATCACCGAAGGGCGCGACCCGAAGACCGGCGAGGTCAAGCGGACCAGGCCCAAAGACTCGACCCAGTTCAAATACGGGCCCGTGCATCATCGCTGCTACCGCAACAAGGCCACCGAAAAATTCCTCGTGCTCGGGCGCGACGGTATCGAGTTCATCGACATCGCCACGGGCAAGGGGCAGAGCAACCAGTGGACGCGCGGCGCCTGCCAGTACGGCGTGATGCCATGCAACGGGCTTATCTACGTTCCCCCGCACTCCTGCGCGTGCCACATCGAGAGCAAACTGAGCAACTTCAACGTCCTGGCGCCCGAGGCGGCTTCGCCGGTCAAGCCCGACAGCGCCCCGCGCCTCGAGAAGGGTCCCGCGTTCGACAAGATTCCGGACCGCAAGACGCAATCTGACTGGCCCACTTATCGAGGCGGCGCCAGTCGCAGCGGGGCAACGTCGCAAGCCGTACCGGTCAAGCTGACCAGCGCCTGGCAGGCGAAGATAGCAAGGAAACTAAGCACCGTCACCATCGCCGACGGCAAGCTGTTCGTGGCCGCGATTGACGAGCATACGGTTCACTGTCTCGACGCGAAAAGCGGACGTCCGTTGTGGCGGTTCATCGCCGGCGGGCGCGTCGATTCGCCTCCGACGATCTGGCGCGGGAGGGCGATTTTCGGCTGCTCCGACGGATGGATTTACTGCCTCGGCGCCGCCGACGGCGAGTTGGCCTGGCGGTTCCGCGCCGACGCCGCGGACCGCCGCATCGTATCGTACGGGCGGCTCGAATCGGTCAGCCCCGTCAGCGGCGCCGTGTTGGTCGCAAAGGGCGCCGTCTACGCCGTCGCCGGGCGATCGACGTTCCTCGACGGCGGGCTCGTGCTCTACCGCCTCGACGCCGCGACGGGCAAGATGCTTTCAGCCACGCCCGTTGACACCGGCGCCCTTCCCGACGTCCTGTCGAGCGACGGCCAGTCGGTCTTCATGCGGCACAAACGCTTCGACATGGACGGGAAGGTGGTCCAGAAGACCGCGGCGCACCTGTACAGTTCAGCCGGTTTTCTGGACGGGACGTGGTGGCATCGAACGTATTGGCAGGTGGGCACGAGTATGGGGTCGACCTGGGGCGGTTGGCCTAATACGGGCAATCGCGTACCGGCGGGGCGCCTGCTCGTTCTCGATGAAGCCGGCGTGTACGGTTTCGGGCGGTTGAACCAATACCACCGCGATGGCAGCCACGTGGGAATGGGCAAAACGAAGTATCGCCTGTTCGCCTGCAGCCGCTCGCCGAAACCCGCCACACCCGCCACACCCGCCAAACCCGTCCGCAGGCGCCGCCGGGCGCCGTCAAAAGTCGTCGTTCAATGGGCCGGCGGCGTCGGCGTGCTGGTCCGCGCGATGGTCCTTACCGGAACTGCCGCGGAAAAGACGCTTTTCATCGCGGGCCCGCCGGATATCGTGGACGCCGAAGAGCCCAGGGGCGTGCATCCCTACACGCTACGATCGCCAAAAACGCTGGCCGAGCAGGAAGCGGCGCTGGCGGGCAAACGCGGCGGAGCGATCTGGGCGGTCTCACCAACTGACGGTAAGGCACTGAGCAAAGTCGCCCTGCCCGCCCCGCCTGTATGGGACGGACTAGCCGCCGCCGGCGGACGCCTGTACATCGCAACCACGGATGGACAGGTCTCGTGCTACGGGAAAGGCCAGTAAGCAGTGATCAGTAAGCAGTGACCAGTAACGACCAACGGCGACGACAGCGGTTTTTTTCTACCACGGTCGGAGATCCGCCGAAGGCGGGAAGTCACGGACCTGCCTGCCGCCTTAAAGTTGGCGCTTTCGCTGACCCTGCTTGCCTCATACTCACAAACACCCAAACGCGTCCATATATTGTTCGCCACGCCATCGCCGCCTCTATCGGCCAGCACAAGAATCGCAAGACACCGACGAATCCGGCCTCATATGACTGACCAGAACCGCAATTCTCTCAGTAATTTAGTTATGCGTCCCGCGACCTACCCGCGACCCACGCAGATTGGCCTCGACCTGGCCGGGATCGGGGAGTATATTATTCGTTGTCCGCTCAGGGGCGGCCCCGGAGCGTTAACTGATTCGCGAGACGAGGCAGATGGATGGGTCAGGTGCTGAGAGCCACTGGCACAGAGGATTACGCGAGCGTCGAACGCTCCCCCTCTCCGCAAACCCCTCACCCCCGGGCCAGCGACGCACCGTCACGCGGAACCAAATGTCCTATCCGTTTGTGAAGGAAAACACTATGATCTTACGAACTCACCGGCTCACACTTACCGGAATTCTTGCACTATTTCTCGCGTCGGCGGTTTTCGCCGCCGAGTCCGCCGCGCCCGCCGGATTCCGCGTGCATAATCTCTTCCAGAGCAACATGGTCATTCAGCGGACCAAACCTGTTGATGTATGGGGCTGGTCGACGCCCGGCGACAAGATCACGGTCACGTTTGCCGGCAAGACAGTCACCGGTACTACCGGTAAGGATGGCACCTGGAAGGCCACGCTGCCCGCAATGGAAGCCAGCTCCAAACCCGCGACCATGACCATTGAAGGCAAGGACGGCAAGACCACGCTGGGTAACATTCTCATCGGCGACGTCTGGATCGCCGGTGGTCAAAGCAATATGGCGTTCAGGATCTCCGGGGTGGATGACGGGGACCTGGAAGTAGCTTCGGCGAAATTTCCTCAAATCCGCCTGCTCACAATTCCCAAGATTTTCGGCCGGGAACTCAAGAAGAACTTCCCGCGCGCCGAGGAGTTCAGCCGCATATCCGGAGGAACCACCAGCGACGGCGACTGGAAAATCTGCTCGCCGGAAACCGTCAGCGGTTTCTCCGCCATCGGCTACGTGATGGCGCGCAGGATTCACATGGCCACCCAGGTCCCGATCGGTATCATCAACACCTCGCGCGGTGGAACCACGGTGGAGGCCTGGACACCGGAGGCCCGGCTCAGGAAACAGGATGCTCCTGTCGTGAAAGAGTTGCTTGCAAGAAGCGACAAGAGAATCGCCGAGTTTGATCCAAAAGCGGAGCTCGCCAAACAGATCAAGAAGCACCAAGACAAAATCGCTCAGATGAAGAAGCAGGGGAAGAAGATCCCCGCCAGCATGAAGCCCCCCACCGGGCCGGTGAAGGACGGGTACCTGCATTCCCATCGTCCACCCGGGCATTGCTACGCCAGCGTGATTTCGCCGATCGCCGGGTTTGCCGTAAAGGGCGCCATCTTCCACCAGGGCTACAACAACTGCTTTAGTGGAGTGTGGGGCGCCACGATGTACCGCGCGGTATTTCCGGAATTGATCCGCGGATGGCGTGAGGCGTTCAACGATTCACAAATGCCGTTCGGCATCCTGAGCCAGTGCACCGCGGGAAACGTGCAGCGGCTTGATGATTTCCTCACACACATGAGAGACATCGGCGCGCGGATTCGCGAGGCCCAGTACCAGACGTTCCTGGAGTTCTACAATACCGGCGACAAGAACATCGGTTTCGCCAGCACCTACGACCTGCGTCATACTTCCTATCATCCGCGAGTGAAGATTCCCGCCGGGGAACGCATCGCGCGATGGGCACTGGCGACACAGTATGAAATGGAAGGCAAGTTCACCTGGATGCCGCCGATGATCAAAGAGATGAAAGTACAGGACGGCGCCATGCTTCTGACGTTTGACGGGAAAGGGGTCACTTCCGCGGGTGACGGTTCTCCCCTGGCCGGATTCGCCATCGCCGGCAAGGATATGAAGTTTCAGCCCGCTGAAGTCACGCACAAGGTCATTGGCAAGAAAGGCCGTAGAGTCCAGTATGACAATACGATCGTGATCTTGACCAGCCCGCTGGTGCCCGAACCCGTGAACTTCCGCTACGCGTGGGGGCGCAGTCCCATGGGCAACATTCAGGCCAGGTACGGGCGCGTGCCGCTGGCGACGCAGCGCAGCGACAACTGGACGAATGCGGACCTTCTGAAGGCACTGACCGGCAAAGACGCGGAAGACCCCGGTCAGCTCAGCAGGGGCGAAGGTTACGCCTTTAGAGCCGCCCTGGAAAAAGAAGACCGGCGGCGCAAAATCGCCGAAGCCAAAGCAATTCTTGAGAAGGAGCAAAAGGACAGCGCAAAGTAAGGGGAACGAAAAACGGGTCCCGTCTTTGCCAAGCAGGCTGTTGCAGATTCTGATCGAGTTTTCCGACCTGCAGCGGTATAATGTCAGCCTTACGTCAGAAAGGATGCTGACAATGGGTTTTATCTCCGCGAATCGAAGTCAATCTCATCTGTTCGGGTACCGACAGTCGCTTGATAGTGGCCGCTGATGTAACCGACGCACCGACCGATCAGCAGCAGTTCAGCCGACAGCATCCAAAGGTGGAGTCCAATCTCCCGGAAAACGCGGATCGCGCATATGTGGCCGATGCGGGCTACAACTGCCTGGTTGGCGGAGCGGGAAGACGCTCTTGAGACGACGAAGCCGCAGGCGAAGACGCTTGCCAACACAACTCCCTTCTGGTGCAATACGAGTGACGATCAGGATTGTTTATGTCTCCCAGTCAGGAGTCTTGCTATGAAACTGCGTGTGTCATCGATTCTTGCCGCCTTATTCTGCATTACGCTTATTGCACCTGTGTGCCAGGCTGCCAAACCGGGGGCGGAGCTTGACGGTTTCCGCTGGAGTTTTCCCAGCACAGAGCCCATGCCGGAGAAACCCAGAAAAGGGGCGGTCTGCAAATCTGCCCTGGTTAAGGGCGATCCTAAAACGATTGACAACTTTACCGAAACGAGAAACTTCGGCGGCGATAAGGGCAAACGATACAAGGTCACCCTGCGATTCCGCGGCGTGGTCGAGCCGATGATGTACAAGGGTGGCGTTAAGGATGGCGAATACTTCTATATCGGCGGCCAACCGAACAACGGTACTTATAACACCTATAAGCTTGAGATCTCGTCGCCTAAGTCGTACTACTTTCTCAATCGCCGCGACCGGGTCGGCCACGACGTTTTCATGATCGACTACACCAGGACGATCGAGATCGACGGCGGCGCAACACTGACGATGTCGGGGGACGGTCAGAACGGTAAGATGATCGCGAACTTTAAGAAGCTCACCATCCCCGGAGTCCAGGAGAAGCCCTCTTACGGACAGTTCGCCCAGGTTAATGTGATCTCCGTCAAAGAGGTCGCCCCCGGCGCCGCGAAGGCTTCGTCAGACTGGGCGCCGGCGAAGAAGTCGATTGCCGATGTGCCAAATGCCAAAGGCCTGGCGGTCAGCGGGAGAACCCTGGAGATATTCCAGCATGGCGTGAAGAGCCAATGGGGATACGAAAAACCGCAGACAGACAGCTTCGTGGTGGTCCATCCGAAAATCAAACCCAAGGGCGCCGCGCCGCTTTATGTTGTTCTCCACTCGGCCGGTCACGATGTCTGGTCATGCGTCAGATGCACCGGCAGGGTCGGCAACCACGATATCTACCATTCGCCCGATAACTACTATGCGCTCTACGTCGACTGCCGCGCCAACCGCGGCGACTGGTGGTGGGGCGGAATGCACGCTCGCGACAAGAACCTGACCAGGATGAACTCCGGCGGCGCCCCGAGGCCAGTCGAGCGCCGCGTGATCGACACGGTCAAGTGGGCGATCGAGAAATACCAGATCGATCCGAACCGCGTGTACCTGTGCGGGAATTCCATGGGCGGCAGCGGGACGCTTGGCATCGGGCTGCGTAACGGAGATATCTTCGCGGCGATCAAGGCGAACGTTCCGGCCGGTGTCGAACACGCGAGCCACCGCATGGGTTTCCCGCCGCACTCGCTTGCAAAAGGAGTCAAGCTGCCCGATCCGCCCGTGCTGATCGACTATTCGGCCCCGAACGACGGATGGTCCCGCGGACACGGGCGATTCGCCAAGGCCATGAACGATCGGAAATACTCGCTCCACTTCTACTGGGGACCGTTCGGGCATGCCAACAATCACGCGCAAATCATGAAGGTCAACGATCTGATAAATTCGTTCGACTGGCTGGGCGTCAGGAAGAACGAGGCGTACGCTGTTTTCACCAACGCGTCGGGCAACAGCAAGCTCCCCTGGCCGGACAATCTTAGCGATCAGGCTCCAGGCCAGATCAATGCGTTTTTCCGGTGGAAGAATATCGCTGATACGAAGGACAACCTGGCGATGTCGATCTTCCTGCTCTCGGCGAAGGAACTGAAGACGAGCTTCGAGATTCCCAAAGAAGCGACCGCGGATGTGTCCCTGCGGCGGGTCCAGAATCTGAAGGCCAGGCCCGGCGAGGCGTTCAAGTGGACGTTCGGCGCCGCCAACGGTTCGGTCAAAACCGACCCCGCCGGGCTCATCACGATCCGGAGTCTCAAGATCACCGCGGATCCGGCAACTCTGACGGTCAACAGATGAACCCGGTCCGGCGGGCATCCCGCAGGGCAATCGTATCTAATCTAATCCAATCTAAAAATCTTATGGGAGTTCGCGAAAAACATGGTGAAATATCCGGGCGAACTGCCCTGGGACGACTGAATCAGCCGTCGGATTGTCGAATCTCGCCCTTGACTGAGCCCGGATCGGGTGTTATTTTGCCTGTAATCGGCTCGGGGACGGTCTCTGGGCCTAAACGAACCCGCGAAACGGGCCAAACGGATGCGCCAGGTGAGAAACAGGGCGGACGTGGAGGGGTGTGCGACCGCCAGCCGCCGCCCCCGTCCCCCAACCCCTCACTCCCGGCTTGTCCTGTCGCAGATCCTGCTTGTCCCGAGCACGCCGAAGGGAGTAGAGTCGAAGGGGGCTCTGCCGAAGTGGTCGCCAACGCACGCTCGCGCGGAATCAAATTCTCTTTTTCGTTGGCGTTTTGAACCACGAATGGACACTAATAAACACTGATTTACTGATTACAACGGATGCAGCGACCTTCTTGAAGGAGTAAGTTTGTATGAGACAAGCAGTTATGCCCGCTCCGGGCAAGATTGAGTTTAATGACGCCCAGGTTCCCGCCGCCGGGAAGGGGCAGGTTCAAATCGAGGTTAAGCGGATCGGTGTTTGCGGTTCGGATATTCACGTGTTTCACGGGAAACACCCGTTTGTGAGCTATCCGCTTATACAGGGGCACGAGTTTTCCGGCGTGATATCGAGCATTGGCGAGGGTGTCGAGGGGGTTTCCATCGGCGATAAGGTCACGGCGACTCCGCAGGAAGTTTGCGGCGTGTGTCCGCCGTGCAGGCGCGGGCAGTATAACGCGTGCGAAGAACTGAAAGTGCGGGGGTTCCAGGCTTTCGGTTGCGCCCAGGACTATTTTGTCACCGAGATCGAAAAGCTGGTCAAACTTCCGGATGACTTTACGTTCGAGCAGGGAGCTTTCGTTGAGCCTGTCGCGGTGGCGGTGCATTCGACGGGTCGTTTTGGCGATCTGACGGGTAAGAATGTCGTTGTCGCGGGCGCCGGTACTATCGGTAATTTTGTCGCACAGGCCTGCACGAGCCGCGGGGCCGGAAATGTATTGATTACAGATATCAGCGAATTCCGTCTTGCAAAGGCCCGGGAAGTCGGGATCGAGCTTACCTGCAATGTCACCAAAGAGTCGCTGAAAGATGCGGCGGAAAGGGTGTTTGGTGATGAGGGGTTCGAGGTCGGTATGGAAGTTACCGGCGCCGAAGCCAGTTTGACATCTCTGGTCGCCAATATCGGCAAGGGCGGGACGCTTCTTGTTATCGGTGTTTACGGCGACAAGCCGAAGGTTGACATGTCCGTCGTTTGCGAGCATGAGTTGAACCTCAAGGGTTCGATGATGTACAGGCATGACGACTGGGTGCAGGCCGTCGAGTGGATCGCCTCGGGCGAGGTCAAGACCGAACCGCTGGTCTCGGAGCATTTTGCGTTTGAAGATTATCTCGACGCTTATAAATTTATCGAAGAAAAGGGCGAAAAATCTATGAAAGTAATGGTGGACATGTAAAAACCCCGGCGGGTTCTTACATAAGAATGAAAAGGATATATTATGGCACAGGCGATTGAACCGGTTTTATTTGACAAGAGCGTTGAGGGGATTGATCCCGCCACTGTCGGGCAAGTTACGCTTTCCAGTGGGAAGATTATGCCCGTTGCGGCGTTTGGCACTTTCCATTCGGATTGGGCGCAGGACTATATGAAAGACGCCACGCTGGAAGCTATTCGCCTTGGATGGCGCCATATTGATACGGCCAGGGCATACGAGAATGAAGAGGTTGTCGGCGAGGCTATTCGCCAGGCTGTCAAGGAAGGGTATATCTCTTCTGCTGACGATCTGTTCATTACGGGTAAGCTTTGGAACGGGCATATGAGCCCTGAGGATGTTGCTCCCGCGATGGATTCCACACTCAAGGCCCTTGGCGTCGACAAGATCGATTTGTATTTGAATCACTGGCCTTGGCCTAACGTTCATACACCGGGCTGCGCGGGCGATCATCGCAATCCGGACGCCGTGCCTTATATTCACGATGCGTTCATGGAGACGTGGGGCGAGATCGTCAAGTTGAAAAAGGCCGGTAAGACCGTTGATATCGGAACCTCGAATCATACCGAGGCGTGTCTTAAGCTGCTTCTGGCCGATGTCGCCGCGGATGAGCGTCCGGTATGCAATCAGATGGAAATGCATCCGCTGATGCAGCAGACTCTCCTTCGCGGGTATATGGAATCGGAAGGCATCGTCTGCACCGGGTACATGTCGCTTGGTTCGCCGAAGCGTCCCAGCCGCGACACGTTCAAGGAGCACCGGGCCGATCTGATGGATCCGGTTATTCAGTCTATCGCCGCGGAACTTGGCGTATCTCCGGCGAGGGTTTCCCTCAGTTGGGCGGTTCAGCGTGAAAACAAGAGCGGCGGGTTTGTGGCGATGGCTGCGCGGTCGGACTGGATCGTTGAGAATCTCAGAGCGGCAAGTGAAGATCTGCTTTCGGATGAGCAGTTGCTCAGGATATCAGGTGACGGCAGCGAAGCTAATCCCGGTATTGACGCCAATAACCGTTTGATATGGGGGCAGGTGTTCCTGTGGCCCGAGGCTGACGGCGACTGGCGGATTCTGTGGGACGACAGCCAGGTGTTTAAGACTCGCGCCGATTACCAGAAGTTCAAAGCGGCGTTTAACGAATACGACAAGGTGAAAAAGGAAACTGCGTTCAGAGGATAGGCATGAAAGAAGTTGGTATGATAAACGGGCAAATTGATTCGGCGCTGAACAGGCAGGGGCATATGGACCTGATGATGGTTGTCGACGCGGGATTTCCGTGTCCGGATCACGTCGAGCTTATCGATATCGCGTTGTCCGAGGGCGTGCCCGAGATACTTGATGTCCTTGCCGAATTGAACAAGGTGCATTCGGTCGAGAAGATTGTTATCGCCCGGGAGACGCAGGACCACAATCCGACGTATTTTGGGAAGGCGTCCAAGGCGTTCGGGGATGATGTGGAAATCGAAGTTATTCCGCATAGTGAATTCAAGGAGCGCAGCCAGGGTGTTAAGACGATCGTCAGGACCGGTGATTTTACGGCGTGGGGTAATGTTATGCTTGTATCGGGCGCCGGGGATCGGTGGCGGATCGAGAAGAAGTGAAGCAAAAATGGCGAGACGTAATGCGTGTGATTCGCCGCAATTTTTGTTAGTCTTTTCTGTTTGTGCGAATGACTAGAAAACAGGTGAATATTAACCAGTTAAAGAAAGCCAGGTGTGAATGATGGGTGATATGTTCGCGAATCTATTTGATGGTTTTTCCGACGCCACCATTTCAACGACAGATACGATAATTGTGGTTGCTTACCTGCTGGGCATTATGGTTGTCGGTATTTGGGCGGGATACAAGAGACATACTTCCTCGGATCAGTTTTTCCTTGCAGGCAGATCGCTCAGGTGGCCTATTATTGGTACGGGCTTGTTCTGTGCGAATATTTCCACGATCCACCTTGTGGGACTGGCGTCGTCAGGTTACAAGAACGGCCTGGTCATAGGTAATTTCGAGTGGATGGCGGGCTTTTGCCTGATCCTTCTGGGGATCGTATTCGCCCCGTTCTATTTCCGCAACAAGATCAGCACGCTTCCAGAGTATATTGAAAAGCGCTATGGCGCCGGACCGAGGATGTTCCTGGCGTTTATTTTTATCATGTCGGCGCTGCTGATTCATATTGGCATCAGTCTTTATGCCGGAGCCGCGGTTCTCGAGGAATTCTTTGGTATACCATACATGGCGTCGATCATCATAATTGCTGTTATTACGGCGATATACACAATTGTCGGGGGATTGAAGGCCGTCATGGTGACAGACGCGGTCCAGGCGGTTCTTTTGCTGGCGGGGGCGGCAATTCTTACAGGTTTCGGTATTTACGAACTTCACGTGCATGGTATTGACAGTTGGGCGGCTTTTAAAGCCGCCTGTAGACCGGACCAGTTGAGTATGGTTCAGCAGATAGGATTATCAAAAGAAGCGGTGGCGGCTGCATCCGCCGCGGCGGCCGAGGCAGGCAGGGAAGCGCCGATGTTTGCTCTTAATGAGTTCTCCTGGTTTTCGATCCTGTTCGGTTATCCCGTGCTGGGTATATGGTACTGGTGTACGGACCAGACTATCGTGCAGAAGGTTCTCGCCGCAAAAACCGAGAAGGATGGTCGTGACGGCGCCATATTCGCCGGTTTCCTGAAGATCTTACCGGTCTTCCTTATGGTGCTTCCAGGCGTGATCGCTTACGTACTATTCAAGCAGGAAATCGGCGAGGATAACGACAGGACCTTAATGGTCATGATGGGCCTGCTCCCGACGGGTATCAAGGGGCTGATGGCCGCCGGGCTTCTGGCGGCGCTTATGAGTACTATTGAGGCGGCGCTGAATAGCACCGCGACACTGACCTCCGAAGACATAGTAAAGCGTTTGCGCCCCAACATATCGGACGCAGCCCTGGTGTTGATCGGCCGCGTCACCGCTGGGATTGTCGTGGTGCTTGCTATGCTCTGGTCGACGCAGGGCGGTAAGTTCGGCAGCATATTTGAGGCGATTAACAAGATTCCGATGGCGTTTGCACCTGGTATAACAGCGGTGTTCCTGTGGGGCGTGTTCTGGCCGCGTGGAAACAAGCAGGGTGCGATGGCGGCGATGGTTTTCAACGTGATTGTCGGTTTCATTTATCTGGCTGTCGACATTCCTCTAATCGGCGACAAGATGCTTATCGCTCACGGACTGGGTATTCCGTTCATGCAAGTGGGCGTTTATCTCTTCCTGCTTTCCAGTGTGGTCTATTTTGTTGTAAGTTTGGCGACCCCGGTTCCGGCGAAGGCGCAAACCGAAAACCTTTGCTGGACTCGTCCGCTGGATGCTCTTCGCGGTAAGATGCAAGGTACGATTACCGATCCGCGTGTAATGGCCGGGATCTTGTTTGCTGTTTTGGCCGTGCTTTACGTTATTCTGCACTAGGAAAAACAATTACTGATTACTAATTTTGGATACGGCTTGACGGTTGAAGCCATTGTAAGTTTTGAAAGGGCTTTGTTATGTTTTTAGAACATACGAATTGGGGATTTCGGTTTGGATTTGTTATTTTGGGTTTCGTTATGCTTGGATTGTTTGCCGACAGCTTTGCTTTCGGCGGCGGTCTAGCCGTTCCCAAGCGCGGTTTTATCAGCTCCCAACCGGGTGAAACGTGGGAAGAGGGTTTGATCTCGGGTAACGGTACTATTGGCGCCAATATACGCAGTGTTCCTTTGGATGAGACTATTGTGTTTACCCACGAGAGGATGTTTTTACCGCAGGGGCCTCCCGCCATGCCGCCGGACCAGGCAAATCGCCTGTTTGAGATCAGGAATCTGATCGACCGCGGGTTGTACAAACAGGCCACGCAGCTTGCATTTGATTTCTCCGGGCAGAAAGGTTTTATGTATCCCGATCCGTTCGTTCCGTGTTTCGATATGGGCATAAAGATGCAAGCCAAAGGCAAAGTTACGGACTATATGCGTTCGGTCAATTTCGAGACCGGCGAGGCTACGGTTCACTGGGCTGACGACCGCGGAGTTTTCGAGCGGCGATTGTTTGTTTCCAGGTCCGCCGGCGTTGCGGTATTGCTCATAACCGGGCCCAAGGCGGGCAGCGTCAGTTGCGAGATGAAACTCGGACCCCGCCAGCCAAAAGAAAAACTCAAGGAGGGCGCCTATCGAAACAAACGAGGTACCGTTTCCGAGCGGTCGTGGGCGAGGTTCAAAGAATTCGTCAAGGATGTTGTAACGACCGCCGATGAGTCCGGGCTGACGTTCTCCAGCAGGTTCACCAAGGCGTATCCCGGAAGTATCCAGTCTCTGAACGGTATGGCGCATGTGATTGCCGGGAACGGGACGAAGAAAGCCGACGGCGATACCCTGAAAATTTCCGGCGCCGACAGCGTGCTGGTTATTGTTGACATTGAACCGATATACAAGGCTTTTGACGCAAGAAGACCGAAGAACGATCCTTCGCTGGCCGGTTTTAAAAAGACGAAGAAGAAACTGGCGGACCTTGGCGCAGACTACAAGAAGCTGCTTGGCGAGCACGCCGCAATTCACGGGAAAATATTCAACCGTATGCGCCTGGATATCGGAGGCGGGAAAGACCATAATCTCACCAGCGAAAAGCTGCTGTCCATAACGACCAACGAGAATGTCTGCAAGGCGCTGGTTGAGAAGACCTTCGACGCGGGCAGATACAATATTCTTTCCTGTACGGGCGAGCTTCCTCCGAACCTCCAGGGTGTCTGGGGCGGAACTTACGTTCCCGGTTGGGCCAGTGATTTCACTCAGAACGGTAATGTGCCTTCGGCTATCGCGAGCATGATGAGGGGCAACATGCCCGAGCTTATGCTGGCGTATACTTCCTATATAGAATCGATCGTTCCATGGATGGAAATAAACGCCAAGAACATGTTTGGATGCAGGGGTATCGTGCTTCCTTCGCGGACCAGCACCAATGGTTTCAATAATGCACTGGCTCCAAACTTCGCCGGCGGGTTCTGGGTCGGCGGCGCCGCGTGGTCCGCTCACTTCTTCTATGACTACTACGAGTACACCGGCGACAAGCAGTTTCTCGCCAGGCACGCTTTGCCTTTCATGGAAAAGGCGGCTGTGTTCTTTGAAGACTACCTGTACGAAGGTTCGGATGGTAAATATGTGTTCAGCCCGACCCAGTCGCCTGAGAACACCCCGGGCAACTCGAATTCGCAGGGAACATTTAATTCGACCATGGATGTTGCGGCCGCCAAGGAACTGCTCAATAACTTGATTATTGGGAGCAAAGTGCTTGGCAAGAATGAAAAGAAGATCGCCGTTTGGGAGGGTATGCTTAAAAAGATGCCTGAGTATATGATCAACGAAGATGGGATCATTAAGGAATGGCTTACGCCTAAACTGGAGAATAACGACCATCACAGGCACTGTTCTCAGCTTTATCCCCTGTTCGATTATATGGGTAAAGAGATCGCCGAGAACCCGAAACTTCAATCCGCTTTCAGAAAGAGCATTGAATACAAGCTCGATGTGCATTGGGGGAAAAATGCCAGAGGGTTTATGTCGTTTGGTCTGGTTCAGCTTGGACAGGCGGCAACGAGCCTGGGCGAAAGCGATATGGCCTATAAGTGCCTTACCCATCTCGTAAACCGTTTCTGGCTTCACAACCTTGCGAGCATGCACAACCATAAAACGCTGTTTAATATGGACATCAGCGGCGGTATGCCGGATGTTATCATTAAGATGCTGTCCAACTCGCAGCAGGGTAAAGTGCAATTATTGCCGGCAGTTCCAAAGGCATGGCCGACAGGCACTGTTGAAGGCGTCCTGTGCCGCGGTCAGATTGAAATCAAGTCTCTTAAGTGGGCGCCCGGCAAGATCACAGTGACTCTCTTGTCGGCGAAGGAACAAAAGATCGACTTGAAAGCACCCGCGGATATACGCAAGTATGACGTGACCAGGGGCAAGGCTTCCGTCAGGAAGACAAGCCGGAAGAATGTTCTTAATGTCACGCTTCCAAAGCAGCAGGCGGTGACGATTGAGATCGTTAAGTAAGCCTCTCCCCATTGCCTGGACAAAAACAAGAGGAGGTTCAGGTACACTCGTTATCATGATGAAGCTGCTGTGACGGAGGGAGCCCGCAGGGCGACCGGAGTTACCGCAGCGGCGGCGAACCGTTCGCCGCCATTCCAATTCGCATCGCCCGGCGGTCTTTGTGTGTGCATTGCGGGCGCCCTGTAATCGTACTTGCCATCCCGCCGGTTGTACGGGAGAATAGAATCATTAGTCAAAGGCCGGTGCGGGTTGCTCGAAAAGTGTAGAGCACGGAGACCGGTTCTCAGCCATACCCATGGAGTTAAACAATGCGGAAACCAACTTTCACAATTGTTGTCCTGTCGGCGGTTGTTTTGTCGGCTGTCGGTCTGGTGCGGATCAACGGTGCGGATGTCCCCGAGACCAAACTCATCCACGGAACCCTCAAGGGGCAGGTGCTGGCGACCGGTACGGGCAGGATGCTGCTGCTCGACAACACCGGAAAAATCCTGTGGAAGCACAAGGGCGGAAATTGTTCGGATATCTGGATGCTGAAGAATGGGAATATCCTGCTGGCTGACAATAACGTTGTCGAGGTCGACCCGAAGAGCGACAAGGTCGTCTGGAGTTACAAGCCCGCCATGCAGAAAGGCGGGGGTACGTTCGCCTGCCAGCGCCTGAAAAACGGGAACACGATGGTCGGCGAGAACTCGGCCGGTCGTATAGTGGAAGTCGACCCCAAAGGCAAGATCGTATTTGAACTGAAACTCCCGGAGTGTCAGCCCGGGAGCCACAACAACCTGCGACACGTTCGCAAACTTGCTAACGGCAACTACCTGGTCGCCTACAAAGCCAAAGCCATGGTCCGCGAGTACACGCCGGCGGGCAAAGTGGTGTTCGAAGTCAAGACCAAGCCGATTGCATTCTCGGCCGTTCGCCTGCCCAACGGGAACACCGTTGTCGGACATATCAACTTCGTGACGGAATTCGACCCGAAGGGCAAGCAGGTATGGCAGTTCGACAAGAAAGAGATCAAGGACGTTAAGATCGGCATGATATGCGGTATCCACGTGTTGCCCAGCGGTAATATTGTGATGGGTATCTACGGCGCGACGACGAGCAAGGACGGCGCCTCTTTGCTCGAAATTACTCGCGAAAAGAAGGTTGTGTGGCGTTATCCGGGCGACAGGCACATGATGGGCGTCCAACTCCTTGACGAAAAAGGCAAGCCGCTGCCCGGTCCCGCGTTAAGGTAGATGGACGGAAACTTTGAAATGCAGTCGAGGATAGACGTATGTTCGGTAGTCTGCGGCGTGCAGTGATAATGGCGGTCGTTCTTGCGAGCGGCGTTTTTGCGGCTCCGGGCGCGGAGGTCAACCAGTCATTCAAGGACTGGACTTCCACGAAGGGGCGGTGGATACACAAAAACGATGTCTTCGCTCAGGTCGAACAGGTAAACGACTGCCGGGCCTTCGCCAAATTCACCAAGTGGACTGACTACACCTACGAACTCGAGGCCCGCAGGACCGCCGGATCGGAAGGATTCCTGATCATCTTCCGAGCGGCGGACAAGAACAGCTTCTACTGGTGGAACCTCGGCGGATGGGGCAACTCTTCTCATGCAATCGAGTCGCTCGAACGTGGGGGGAAGAAGGGGGGCTTCCCGAAGGTCAGGGGCTCGATCAAGAACGGAAAGTGGTATCGCATTGGGATCGAGGTCAAGGGTCCCTCCATCAAGTGCTACCTGAACGGGAAGCTCATCCACACCGCAACGAACTACAGCCACAAAGCCGGCGGTATCGGTCTGGGCAGTTGGTCCACGCAAGTCCAGTACAAGAACATCCGGGTGACTACTCCAGACGGAAAGATGCTGTACCGCACCAGACGGGTCGAGCACAGCCCCGATATGGATTCATTCACCAGGAAGGTGCTCACGCCCGAAGAGAAAGCCAAACTGGCCGCCGAGCGCGCCAAAATCCTCAAATTCACCAAAGACTGCCCGCCGATCGCGTTCATCAAACGGCAGAACTACGGAATGAACGGTACGAACGGCACAATGTTTGCCCGCAGGACCGGGCGAGGGGCGGCGATCTGCACGTACGATCCAGCCAAGCCGAATGTCGACCCGAAAATCGTTTTCGAAACCAAACTGGGCTTCATCTTCGACATGAGCCCGTCGTTTGACGCCAAAAAGCTCGTGTTCTCGTACAAGGAAGACAACAATCTCCCGTTCCATATCTGGGAGATTAATGTCGACGGTACGTCAATGCGACAGATCACCAAGGGCCCGTTCCACGATGTGAGTCCGATCTACTACGGTGACGGGCGGATCATATTTACCTCGTCGCGAGTCAAATCGTACTCGCTCTGCCAGGACTTTCTGGCCTGTGCGCTATACGCCGTCAACGCCGACGGATCCAACATGCGCCGGTTCGACTGGACCACCCTGTGTACGCTCTCGCCGGCGGTCCTGGCCGACGGGTCGATCCTCTGTACGCGATGGGAGTACCAGGACAAGAACATCTTCATGTGGGAAGGGCTCTGGACGGTCAACCCCAACGGACGCATGCTCAAGCTGTATCACGGTAATACCCTGACCGTGCCCAATGCCGTTTACGGCGCCAAGGAGATACCGGGCACGAAGAAGGTGATCCTGACGATGGCCGCCCACCACCACCCGCCTCTGGGCGACATCGCAATCGTCGACCGGTCGCTGGGTGTGGAGAATCCCAAGGGCATGACCAAGATTACCAACGCCACGCCATACAAGGTCACTGTCGGCAGGGATTGGAAACATACAAACTGGGGGCCGGGCGACCGGTTGTATCGCAACTCGTTCACCGATCCGTATCCGGTGACCAAGGACTACTCGCTGGTATCCGACGGGCGAACGGGCAAGTACCACATAGCGATGCTCAAGTACGACGGTCTGATCGTGCCCCTGTACAAAGACCCGGCGCTGCAGTGCTTCAACGCGGTATCGCTCAACAAGAAGCCCGTGCCGAACATCATTCCCGGCGAGTGTCCCCAGGAGCCCGGAGAGGGCACGTTCTTCGTCCAGGACGTTTACCAGGGTCTGCTGCGCCAGGGCGTTAAGCGCGGGCAGGTAAAGCGTCTGAGGATCATGGCCCAATCGCCCAAAAAATATAACACCGAGGGACCTCGCTACCACGACCATTACCCGATCATAGGGCAGGGCAGCTACTACGTGAAGATCAACCTCGGAACCGTTCCGGTCGCCGACACTGGCGCCGCCTACTTCAAAGTTCCCTCGAACACCGAGATCTACTTCCAGGCCCTGGACGAAAACGGTAAGGAGATCATCCGGATGGGCTCGGTTACCCAGATCGCCACCGGGGAGCAGGCCTCCTGCATAGGCTGCCACGAAGATCGCCTCAAACCTTCCCCGGTGAATCCGACGAACATGAAACGCATGACCAAACCGCCGGACAAGATCACTCCGCCGCTGTGGGGCGCCGGACCGGTGGACTACGTCAAGCATGTTCAGCCCGTTCTGGACAAGCACTGCATCAAGTGTCACTCGGGCGCTACGCCCGCCAAGGGTATCGACCTGTCGGGTGACAAGACGCAGTTCTACTCCATGTCGTACCGGTCGCTGGTGTTCAGGAATTACGTCGCATACTACTACATCAATCCGGGCCCGACGGGCAACTTCCCGGCGTTTGGGACCGGTTCGTGGGTCAGCAGGCTGACGAAGATCATCGAGTCGAAGCACCGGTCCACCAGCGAAACCCACGAGTTGGTGGACGTAGAGGCCCAAGGCCGCCGCTGCATCTACGCCTGGATTGACGCCAACGTGCCTTACTACGGTACGTGGGACATGTCGCGTCCGTATTCAGTGGGCGGGCGGGATGCGACCACCATTCCAAAGACCGATGGAAGGGGACGCCCCCAAGCCGCGCCATGGGTCGCCAGGCTGAAAAAGGTTTGCGCCGAGAAGAAGATACGCATAGACGCTCGGGGTCTGAACTTCACCAATCCGCAGTGGACCCCCGACTTTGTAAAGCTGCTGGGCAAATCGGCAGGTGGCGCCGCCGAAGATAAAACAGCCAGATTCAAATCCACCAGGGATCCTGATTACCAGGCGATACTCGAAGTCCTGAAAGAGGCAAATACCACGCTCCTTGCCCATCCGAGAATTGACATGCCGGGCGCCAAGGCAATACCCCAAAAACGCGACTTCGGAAGGGTTTACTAGCTTCCAAAAGGCTAAAAAAGATGATGATTGATCTGCGAAGCGATACCGTAACCAAACCCACCCCGGCCATGCGCGATGCGATGGGCAAAGCGGAAGTTGGCGATGACGTTTACGGTGAAGACCCGACCGTCAACCGCCTGGAATCGCTGGCGGCCGAGATGCTGGGTAAGGAAGATGCCGTCTTCGCGTCCAGTGGTACGCAGAGCAACCTTATCGCCCTGCTGTCGCATTGCCAGCGGGGCGATGAGTACATTGTCGGACAGTACGCTCACACCTACAAATACGAAGGCGGCGGGGCGGCGGTACTGGGAAGCATCCAGCCCCAACCGCTGGGGTTCGAGCCCGACGGTACGCTGGATCTCGACAAGGTCGCCCATGCAGTCAAGCCCGACGACTTCCATTTCGCACGCACGCGGTTGCTGTGCCTCGAAAACACGCACCGGGGGATCGCGCTGCCCATGGAGTATCTCGCCCGGGCTAAAAGCTTCGCGCGGGACCGCGGGCTGGCGATGCACCTCGACGGGGCGCGGGTGTTCAACGCGGCGGTCAAACTCGGTGTTCCCGTCGCGGACATTGCGCGCCACTTCGACTCGGTCTCGATCTGCCTGTCGAAAGGGCTCGGCGCTCCGGTCGGTTCCCTGCTATGCACTACCCAAGCACTTGCCAAAGAAGCTCGCAGATGGCGGAAGGTGCTTGGCGGCGGTATGCGTCAGGCGGGTATATTGGCCTCGGCCGGTATCATCGCGCTCCAGCAGCACGTCGATCGACTGGTCGAAGACCACGCCAATGCGGCCAGGCTGGCCGACGGTTTGAGCGGCATCGACGGAATATCAGTCGATCACGCCGCCGTTCAGACAAACATGGTCTTCGCGTCAATGTCCCCCGACGTGGTGGATCGCCTGGTGGATTTTCTTGCCGGGCGGGACATTTTGATCCTCGGCGGGAAGATGCTCGGCGGTCCGGTGATTCGTATCGTGACCCACCTGGACGTCACCAGCGAAGATATTGACACCCTGGTGGTCGCGATCAAGGAATTCTTCGCCAAAGGCGCCTGAGTATCCTTCCGGCCGAAACCAGACCAGATCGCAGTGAGACGTGAGAAGGCAAGAAGATAACTTGCCGTGCGTTTTCAAAGGGTGTATGGTATCCTCGCGAGTTCGTGGAACGGATCTCGCCGATTACCGGGACCATCAGGATTCAGTATGGGCGGGTGCAAAGGTTACTTGTAACCTTCCTGGTGTTTTGTGCGTACAAGCAAGGACGTGGTGTCATGCGGTTTGCGGCAATCACATTACGTGTCGTAGTGCTCCTGGGCGTCATGGGCGTTTTCGCGGGGTTGATGTGCGCAGACGAGACCGAGACTTTCATCAAAGAAATCATCGCTGGCGCGCGCACCGACAGCCAGCGGTCGATCAAGCTCATGGAAGCGGTCTCTCTGACCGAAGGCAACAAGAAGCTGCAGATTGCCCTGCTGGAAAAATCCGTCGAGTACGGAATAAAGGGCCTTCGGACTCCGGATGACTGCAGCAGGGTCCAGAAGGCTGTGAGGATGCTTGCCCGGAACGTTCCCGAGAAGGAATCGTACTGGCTGTCTCAGCAGGCACAGATATATCGCCGCATGCACACGCTGGCCAAGTCCAAAGACGATAAGGAGAAGGTGGGCGCCCAGGTCGTTGATCTGCTGATACGGGCCGGACACAGCGCCGCGGTGAAGGGCGATTGGAAGGCGTCCCTGTCGGCATACAGCGAGGCCAGATCCGCCGCGATGCTTTACAAGCAGGCTGTAAAGGACAACCTGTCGATCCGCCTGCGTACGATTGTCAATCTCAGCAAAGCCCAGGAACAGGTCGGAAAATACATTGCGGCACTGGCTAAGTCTCCCGATGATGCTGAATTGCGGTCGAATCTCATCAAAACGCTGCTGGTTACGCTGGACGATCCGGTTGGCGCCGCCAAGTACGTCAACACCGATGTCGACCAGAAATACCAGGCATACGTTCCCCTGGCGGTCAAAGACGTCTCCGAAGTACCGTTTGAAGGCTGCAAGAGCCTGGGCGACTGGTATCACAAGGAACTTTCAAAAAATACGGTTTCGTCGGTCAAATCCAACATGCTGAAGAGGGCAAAGGCCTACCTGCAGCGGGCATTGTCGCTTTACGACAAGTCCGACATATCGAGTGCGGCCATGAAGCACAGGATCTCTCAGATCGAATCCGAACTGGTAAAGCGGCGTGTTGCCGACCCGTTGATATGCGTGTACTGTTTTGCTGCCGGAAAGATTGCCTGTCCGTTATGCATGATCGCCGGAAAGAGCACCGGGAAATTGCAATGCGCCAAGTGCAAGAGCACCGGGCGGATGAAGTGCGCCAGTTGTAACGGAATCTACGGTCTCAAGTGCAAGGCCTGCGGCGGCAAGGGCATTGTGTATGTAATAGTGAAAGACTACTTCGGCAAGCGCCGCATGCCGAGGACCTGTTCGGCCTGCTCGGGCCAGCGATACATACACTACAGCGTCAGGTCAAAGCATTATCGCTCCGGTACGTGTTCGAATTGCAGTTATCATTCACCCAAGGGGAGCGATACTTGCACTGCCTGCGACGGTGGGGGGGGAAGCAAAGATTGCCCAAAATGCGGCGGAGACGAAACATTACGTTGCACGCATTGCACATCAGCTAGCGGTATATAGTCTGGATTCAAGGCGCCGGTCGATTACGAAAGAGTTGCCGTCCAGTTACCGGGTGGTATAATTACAAGTACTGCTTGCGGTCTGGGTTAGTCAGGCCGGGCAACTTGGTGGACCTTGTCGTGACCGGTAAGAAAAAATTCCGGATGAAGTTGAGAGAAATCACAATTGGTTTCGTAATGCTGCTGCTGGTCGCCGGTGCGCTTGCGGCGGCGGTCGATGACGAAACCGAAGCATTCATCCATGAGATTATCAAGGATGCACGCAGCGATCACCAGCGGTCCACTCTGCTCATGGAGGCCGTCTCTCTGGCCGATGGCAACAATAAGTTGAAGGCCGCCCTGTTGGAAAAGGCCGTGCAATACGGAATAAAGAGCCTCAGGACCACCGAGGATTGCAGCAAATTCCATGGCATCCTGGCCAATCTGGTGAAGACTGATACCGACAGGAAGCCCCATTGGTTGTACCAGCAGGCCACCGTCTACCGCCGCTGGTGGATGCTGGAGAAATCTTCGACCACCAAACGGAAACTGGCCGAAAAAGCCGTCGCGTTGCTGACCGAGGCCGGTAGCGCCAGCGCCGCCAAGGGCGATTGGAAGGAGGCCTCGGGTTTCTTCAACGAGGCCAGATTGGCGGCTGTGGCCTACAAACTGCCCGATCCCAACGGGCTTCTGGGCTACATACGGTCGGCGTCGTATATCCACAAGGCCCAGGAGAAGATCGCCGATCATATCGAGACTCTCAAAAAAACTCCCGCCGATCTCGACGCGCGGTCGTCTCTGGTAGTAACTCTGGTAACGGTGATGGACGATCCGGCCGGAGCGATGAAGTACATCAACGAGGATGTCGATCAGAGGTTCCGGACATTTGTTCCGATGGCGGCCAAGGACCTCTCCGAACTGCCTGTCGATGCCTGCAGGAATCTGGGCGACTGGTATTTCAAGGAGTTGTCCAAGAGCGCCGTCGCGGTGGTGAAATCCAGAATGCTCGTCCGCGCCAAGGCCTGTTACCAGCGCGGGCTGGAATTGCACACCGGGGCTGACGTTACCTTCGCGGTGTTGAAACTGAGCCTCTCGCAGATCAAGTCGGACCAGGCCAAGTTGGGAAACGTCGATCCGCTGGTGTGTGCGTACTGTTCTGGAACCGGGAAGATGCCCTGCCCGGCCTGCATGATCGACGGTCAGGCCACCGGATTGCGGAAATGCTATTACTGCAAGGGCACCGGGCGGGTCAAGTGCCGTACATGCGGGGGAACGTGGCGTCAAAAATGTTCACACTGCTCGGGTCGCGGTAAAATTGCCACCGGGAGAGAGCGGCGCGGCGGCGCCTACTACACGATTTACTCGAAGTGTCGCACGTGCGACGGCAGTGGTGTAACGCATCGCTCGCGATACGGGTCGACACGTGCGGGCCCGTGTCCTACTTGCAGCAAACAGAAACCCGAACTCAGGGGGACCTCCGCCTGCTCGAATTGCGGCGGTAAGGGCGGCTCGGGGGCGTGCAGGACCTGCGGCGGAGCGAAAGTCGTCCCATGCACACACTGCGACGCGGGTCGCAGGATGTCCCGGTCAAGAACCGGCAGTGCTTACCGTAAGAAAAGTTCCCAGCCTCCAAAGAGTTCGACGTCCTCGACACGCCGGAAAGATTCGGACCGTCCAAAACCACGGCGGAAGACAGAAGATTCGAACTGATCGCTTTGCAGAGAGCTTCCAAGCCGATCGGGCCGGCCGGCGGTTGAATGGGGCGGTAAAGTTACTTGACCTCCGCCAGGCGAATCTTGACCTCCCGCGGCGGTTTACCGATCGGTTCGATCACCTTCAGCGCGACCCGATCGCCAGGTTTCCTGGATTGTACGATTTCCAGAAGCTTATCGAGGTATATGACTTGCTTCCCGTCGATTTCCATGATCAGCGTCTCGTGTGTCATTCCCGCCTTGTCCAACGGTCCGCCCTTGTTCACTCGCGGCGTGACGATACCTTGCGTTCCATTTGGCAGGCGGGCGATGAATCCCTGGCTTTGGGTCCAGAGTTCTTCCATTGCCGCGCCCATAGTAGCCACTTTGCGGTCGCCTCCCTCAGCCAGCAGCTTTGCTATCGCATCTGCCGGCGCCGCGAAAGCGATTCCCACCGGAGATTTGTCGGTGTTGTTCAGGTATCCGCTCTGGACGCCCACGACCCGTCCGCGCGAGTCGGTCCAGCATCCGCCCGACGACCCGACCGGTGAGGCGCCGTCTATGTAGATGCACCGAATGTAGCATCCAAGGGCCGCCTGCCAGCAGTACGACGGTCTGGCCCTTGCCACCGAACCCTTTAGCACCAGACCGTGACGCCATATCGGTGAACTGGAGAGCATTACCTCCGATAGTGGTTCCGGCAGGCGGGGGGCTATCTCGAGGTACGGATACTTCCGGTTCTTACCGACCACACGAAGCAGCGCCAGATCGTGCCCGCGGTCGGTCGCGATCCGCCTTGCCGTCAGGCGACCAACCACCGGAGAGACGATCTCGATATGCTTACCCTTGTCCTTGACCACGTGACAGGCCGTCAGGACCACACCGTCGGAACTGACGAAGCACCCCGACCCGGTCATCCGCCCGTTGACCAGTATCTCGACCGACGCTCGCTGCAGCCTGGTGTAAAGCGACTCGGGGGCGGGCGCCTTGCGATCCGCCTCGGCCCCGCCAACGGACATATACCCGACCGCAAGTGCGACAAAGGTAGCGGTGAAAACGCAGATTCGACCAACCATTCCCAGTCTCATGATAATTCTCCAATCGGCAGGGATACCCCGCCATTGGCGAGCAAGATACCACACCAACCATCACCACGCAATCGGCTTACGGTTTTCGGCGCTTGTCTTGGCTAGGGGGTTGCTGGTATTCTAAACGCCAAATTGCCCACGCATGTCTCTTGGCGCGTTTCTGTTTCTGGAGATGAACGATGAATAACCGGAAAGTCGCATTTGTCTCAATTTCGCTGCTCCTGACAGCACTAAGTTCCACACGTGCCGGGGAGTATGAAGCCGAGTTGCTCGCCGGGGCGGGAATATCCGGCGGTGTGGCGGTGCATTTGGGCTGTGGCGATGGCAAGTTCACCGCCGCTCTCCACACGAGCGACCGCCTGCTGGTTTGCGGGCTGGACACCGACGCGGTCGCCGTCGCCAAAGCCCAAAAGCATATCGACTCGCTCGGGCTTTACGGGAAGGTCGCCGCGGAACGCTACGACGGTAAGAATCTGCCCTACGGCGACAATATCGTTAACCTGGTCGTTATCGACTCGCCCTCGGGCGTTACCGCCAAAGAGATTGTCCGCGTGCTGACTCCAGGCGGCGTGGCCCTGATCAAGTCCGATTCCACGCTGCTGAAAACGTCGAAGCTCAAACCGGGCGGGAAGACGGGTAAGATGACCAAATACATCAAGCCCTGGCCCAAAGAGATCGATCAATGGACCCATTTCCTGTATGACGCCTCGGGCAACGCGGTCAGCAAGGACAGGAAGGTCGGGCATCCCCGCCGATTGCAATGGTGGGCCCCGCCCAAGCACTCCCGCCATCACGATGCACTCGCCAGCCTCAGCGCTATGACATCGAGCAAGGGACGCCTGTTCTACATCTACGATGAAGGTTCGATATCCGTAGTCCACCGCCCGCCTCACTGGAAGCTCATCGCCCGCGACGCCTTCAACGGCAAACTGCTCTGGAAGCGCTCCATCGGGACCTGGATGACGCACCTGTACAACTTCCGCGCCGGACCGCAACAGCTCCCGCGCCGCCTGGTCTCCGTCGGCGACAGCGTCTACGTGACGCTTGGCTTCGACGCCCCGGTAATAAAGCTCGACGCGGCCACCGGCAAAACGCTGATGACCTACAAGGGCTCGGATAAGACCGAAGAACTCATCTGCCACAACGGAACCCTGCTCGTGGTGACAGGCGATCCGAACATATTGATAGACAAATCAGACAAGTGCTTCGGATACTGGCAGTTGACCGTAGGCGACAAAGCCACCGTTAAAAAGTCGATAGTCGCTTACGACGCCAAGGGCGGTAAGAAGCTCTGGACAGTAGAGGGAGAAAATCTCAAACACATTACTCCCTTGTCGCTCTGCGCCCGGGGTGACAGTGTTTTCTATCTCGATAACGCCCAACTCCACTGCCTGAGCGCCGAAACCGGCAAGCAGCGATGGGCCTCTGAGTTCAAAACCGAAGGCCAGTTCATCCGCAGCTACGCCCCGACCATTGTCGCCCGCGATGATGTAATCATGTGCCTGACCTGGGACCGACTGCATGGGTTTTCGGTCAAGGATGGAAAAAGCATCTGGAAAAACAAGGGTTCGATAGGCTTCGGTTCGCCCGGCGACCTGTTCGTTATAGGCTCGAAGGCCTGGACCCTCCCGATGCGCAAGTCGATCTGGCGCGGGAGCAGGACTAACAAGAACGGGATAGTCACCACCGGCGTGAACATACCCGGCGAGAATTTCCTCAACCAGGCCAAGACCGGCGCAGGCGTGGACGTAAAGACCGGCGAGATCACCGACGAGCTGCCCTTCGCGCGCAACCAGCATCACCATCGCTGCTACCGGAACAAAGCCACCGAAAAATACATCCTCGTCGGGCACAGCGGTATCCAACTCGTCGATCCCAAGACGAAGAAGAGCGCGACGAACCAGTGGGTCCGCGGAATCTGCCAGTACGGAATCATGCCCGCCAACGGTTACATCTACGTTCCGCCGGACCCCTGCCAGTGCTACAGCGCTATGAAGATCAACGGGTTCTTCGCGCTCATGGAGAGCAGCTCGGCCGACGCTATCAAGACCACCCCGGCTTTGGAGAAAGGCCCCGCCTGGTCAGATGTGTCAGGGCGAAAAGATTCTCCATCGCCCGATGTCCTGAGTTGGAAAGACGGCTGGCCGACATATCGGGGCGATATCTCGCGCAGCGGTTCCGCCAAATGCGAAATCGGCGACAAGCTTACCCGCAAATGGGAAGCCGAACTCGGCGACAACCTCACCGCCCCGGTGATCGCCGGCGACAAGGTGATCGTCGCACAAAAGGATGCCTACACCGTCCACTGCCTCGCCCGCGCGGACGGCAAGGCGAAATGGAAATACCTTGCCGCCGGACCGATCGATTCTCCGCCCACCATCTACAAGGGCCTGTGCGTTGTAGGGTGCAGTGACGGATCGGTCTATTGCATCAGTGCATCCGACGGGCGCCTCGCCTGGCGGTTCAAGGTATCCGCTGTGGAGCGACGCATAGGTTCTGGCAACCGGCTCGAATCTCCGCAGCCCGTCAGCGGAAGCGTGCTGGTGATGGACGATGTGGCGTATTTTGCCGCCGGGCGTTCATCATACCTCGACGGCGGTATTCGCCTCTACGGTCTGGATGTCTGGACGGGAAAGCAGCTTCACAGTCGTGTTATCGCATCGGGCCATTGGGGCGACTCGGCGCCCAAGGGCAGGGGCGGGGGGGCGCTCGTCGATATCCTGATTTCGGACGGAAACACGATCGCGATGCGTGAGATGCGTATGAGCAAGACTCTTCAAACCGGCGGGAAGGGGGGCAAGACGATCGTTTCATCTACCGGTCTGCTCGACAGCACCTGGTTCCATCGCAAGGGCTGGAAGTACCAGAAAGTCGCCGGACAATTGGTGGCGCACAACGACGGGGTGACGGTGGGCGTGGGCAATCCCTACACCAGGCTGAAGCACATACGCAAGAACCAAGCCGCCAAGTACAAGCAGGACGGGCACCTGCACCAGAAGTTCACCCGCTACGAAAAGGACTTCTTCGTATTCGGCTCGAAGATATCCGCCGTCGGGAAAAAGAAGCCCGCCCAGGGACCCGCCGCCACCTCCTGGTCAATCGAAGAGATGATCCAGCCTCGCGCAATGGTCCTGACCGGCAAGAAGCTGCTGCTGGCCGGCTGGTTAGATTCGATGGAGATCGAGTTAAAAACCGGCCGCCCAAAGAACCCAGCCAATCCCGACCCGCACGAGTCAGTCCTGCAGGTCTATTCGACAGATGACGGCAAGCGCACAGGCCAATACAAACTAGAAAGCGACCCGGTCTTCGACGGTGCAGCCGCAGCCTACGGGCAGTTGTTCATCTCGCTGAAGAACGGGAAACTGCTGTGTATGGACTGACGGTAGGTGCCAGGTTCTTGGTTTTAGGTCCTGGTTTCACGGCGAAGCGTCTTCGCCTGGCGGCTTACCCGATGTTCTTCGGGACTTCCGCTTATGCTCCAGCGTCGTGACAAGCCGTCGTCTCAAACCAGACCAGGTCGTGGCTCAACATACAGAGAGGGCTTGCCTGCCGCACTGCGTTGGATATAATCACGGTAGAAGCCCCCGAAAGCCGCGAGGGCGAGAAGCTGTGGCGGGCGGCAAATCACCGCGAAGCGAAACGTCGGTTATATGGAGAGCGAACGATGATTACAGCGAAGTGTCCCTCCTGCCAGGTAACAGTCCGCGGTCCGGACCACGTGGCCGGAAAAAAGGTCAAGTGCGGCAAGTGTCAGACTATCTTCCAGTTTCCCCAGCCGGCTCCCCCCGCCGGTTCGCCGCCGGCCGCTCAGCAGGCGGCGCCCCAACCGGCGCCCCAGGTGGCTCCACAGGCGCCCGGACGCCCGCAATCGCCGTCAAAGGCGCCGGCGCGCAAGGTCCGGCGCGCCGCTCGGGCCAAAGGCGGGAAGAAGAAGCTGATACTTTTCGGTTCGATAGGCGCCGCGGCGATAGTGCTGGTGCTTCTTTTGGTCGTCTTTGTTCCGAAGATGTTCGGTGGTTCTTCGTCGGCGATGATCGGGCAGTACGCATCGGCAGATACGTTCGCTGTGGCGAGCATCGATATCCAGAACATCATCAAGAGCGATCTGTACGAGAAGCTCGGTCTGAAGGAGTTAGTCGACAAGGGGATGTCGGACGCTCCGATAAAGCTCAAGCCTGAAGATGTCTCGGCGTTTGTGGTTCTCCTGGACAAGCCTCTGCCCGGTAAAAAATTCAGGCCGGAGCCCACGATCGTAGTCCGCACGATGAAAGACACGCCGTTCAAAGAAATGCTGGTTCCGCAGCTGGCGGTGAACGTCAAAGAGCATGAAGGTGTAGAATACCTCGCTCTCGGCGGGGAAAGCATGCTGGTAAAGACCGACACCGCCACTATCTGCATGCTCCAGAGGGGGGGCATCGACGCGATGAAGAAACTTATCTCGCGCCTCAAGGGTGGCGCCACTGAGGCGCTCAACGAGTCCCTGCGTTCGGCGATGGACCGGGTCTCCGGCGAGGCCAGTTTCGTGGCGATGTATATGCCCGATGCCCTGAAAGGCGAGATCGCCAAAGGGCCTCCCATAATCTCCTCGATCAAGGGCGGCGGGCTGGGATTCTCGATCGCTTCAGGTGTCGAGTTGAAGGTCGCGGCGGCGTTTTCGGAAGATAAAGACGCTGAAACGGCCCTCAAACTGGTCGAAGGCGCCAAGGCCATGGGGCTCCTCACGATCAAGCAGATGGCCGCCGACGCCGAGGACAATGATGTCAAGTCCGTCATGGAAGTCGTCGCCAAGACCCTCGATGCCGTCAAAATCAGGCAGGACGGCAGCGAACTGCTCGCCGATGCAAGCCTCGCCGGTGGTGACATTATGCTGGTCAAGGACAAGTTCCCCAAGGTCATGGCCGCGATGATGAGCGGCGGGCCTTCGACTACCGGCGGTAAACCCGCGGGCGATCCCTTCAGCGCGCTTATGGGAATCTTTGGGAAGTAGCGGTTTGAATTCCGCCTTTTGCGATCTGATGATAAATTGAAACCCCCGCGGGCCACCGTGCCGTGACATTGTCGTAACCGTCTGGCGTT
This sequence comes from Phycisphaerae bacterium, assembly GCA_016782885.1. Classification (GTDB taxonomy): domain Bacteria; phylum Planctomycetota; class Phycisphaerae; order SM23-33; family SM23-33; genus BS750m-G57. The sequence goes on from JADHXQ010000028.1 coordinate 34,660, forward strand.
GAACCGTCACAATTCTTTCCGGCGCGTCGGGATTAGGTTGTTGATTGCCCGCGATTGGACTAGAATCGCCGCATGTCGCATGCACATAGAAACAGCGATAGGGAAAGGGAACAGATATGACTGGGAAACTAAAACAATTGCGGGGCGGTTTTGCGGTCGGGTGTGTGGTTGTCGTGCTGTCCGGTTTCTTGTGCGGTTGCAGTTCCCGCAGGGGCCTTACCGGGTGCAAGACTGCCGCGGCCTGCTACAGAATGGGTCTTGCCCGTTTTAAAGAGGGCCAGTACGCCGATGCCATCGCCGCCTACCATAAAGCTGTCGCCCTCCAACCGGATCACTCGGCGGCGTACTACAGTATGGGCCTGGCCCACAGCAGGCTCAAGCAGTACAACGAAGCGGCTTCGGCCCTGAGCAAAGCCACCGCCATCAATCCGGATGACGCTGAGGCGTACTGCACGCTGGGCCTGGCTTACGGTACGCTCAAGCGATACCCCCAGGCCATCGCCGCCTTCAAGAAATCCCTCATCCTCAACCCGAATAACGCTCATGCGTACTACGCCATGGGCTTCTCCTGCGGAAAGCTTGGGCAATACGCCGAGGAGGTCGCGGCCTACAAGAATGCCACCACCATCAAACCGGATTACGCCGAGGCGTACAACAATATGGGCCTGGCCTGCGGTAAGCTTGGACAATACACCGAGGCGGTCAGCGCCTTCAGGAAGGCCATCGCCCTCAAACCGGCTGACGCCAGCGCACACTACAACATCGGCGTTATCTACCGCAACCTTGGGCGATACGCCGAGGCCATCGATGCCTACAAGAATGCGACCGCGATCAAACCGGATTTCGCCAAGGCACACTATGGCGCCGGTTTCGCCTACAGCCACCTTGGATACCACATCGATGCCCTCGCGGCTTACAAGAAGGCCATCGCCGTCAAGCCTGATTACGCTGATGCGTACTACAACGTGGGCGTGGCGTACCACAGCCTTGAGCGATACACCCAGGCCATAACCGCCTACAGGAATGCCATCACCATCAAGCCGGGTTACGCCGAGGCGTACGGTAACGTGGGCGTTTCTTACTACAACCTCAAGCAATACGCCGACGCCGTCGCCGCCTGCCGCAAAGCCGTCGCCCTCAAGCCGGATTACCCTGACGCGTACTATAATATGGCTCTGGCCTACGAGAACCTCAAGCAGGACACGCTGGCCGTCACCGCTTTCAAGAAGGTCGTTGCCCTCGCACCAAAAGGGAGAACCTCCGACCTGGCGCGCGAAGGCATCCGCAGGCTTGGTGGATAGGGATCGACGGCTGGCAGTTGGCAACGGTGAGAGGCAACGGCGGGAGTGAGTTGTCGATTCCCGGGGATTGGATTATAATCATCGCGGATTGCAGGGAAACAAGCATGAAGCTGAGGAGCAGGTGCATAAGTATGGTCAGGAAACTGGAGCAATTACGCGCGTCGTATTTTACGGCGGTTTGCGGGGTTATCGCGGGGTCTGCTTTGTTGTGCGGTTGTGATTCTCGTGCGGGCCTCGATGGGGATTACGATCCTCCGGCCGCCCGCAACGCGGGTGGTGACAAGGTTGATCGGGGCAGGAACGCCGAACCCATTGTCATCAATGCCGGTAACGCCAGAACGTATTACAACAGGTCCGTCGCACACCTCAAGGGCAGGCGATATACCGACGCAATCGCCGCCTGCGGGAAAGCCATCGCCTTCGAACCGAACCACGCCAGGGCGCACCTCAACACGGGCATCGCCCACGCGAGGCTCAAGCAGCACGCCCTTGCCTGCTCTACTTTCCCACGGTCTTATGCAGTTTGTAGATGGTTATCTTTTGGGATTTGTAGGATGGGGCGTACAGCAGGTTGCGCTGGTGGTCGATTATTATGTCGGCGGGGGTGTCCACTTCGACCAGAAGCTTTAGCGTCTTTCGGTCGGGGGCAACTGTGTAGAGGCGGTTGGCTTTGAAGTCGGATACTACGAATGTCCCGTCGCTCAGCACGTCGATGCCGTCCAGGTTTACGAACTTCTCGGCCAGGCCGAAGGCTATGGGGTCAGTCTTTCCTGCCGGGTCGATCTGGTAGATTTCGTGTGTCGCCCACGTCACGCAATAAAGCTGTTTGTCATCGCCGGCCAGCCCGTTGATCGACGCGACGCCCTTGATCCGCGAGACCTTGCCGTCGCGGGCGAACTTGAAGATGATCTTCTCCGGGCCGCCGTATCCGACGTAGAGATGCCCGCCCCACGCCAGCGGATCGCAGAATATCTCGGTCGTGTTGAGCTTGACCTCTTCGACGCCGCGGCTGCGGTCCAGCGGTATGCGGACGAGGCGCTTGTTGTCGCAGATGTAGAGGAAACCGTTGAAGATCGCCAGGCCCTTGGGGTCGTTCAGGATGGCGCCCCCTTTGCTGCGGACCCAGTACTTATCGAGCATCTTGCCCTCGGGCGTCATGCGGGAGATAAAACCGTCGCCGTCGTCCTCCCACGACTTGCTCGGGTCGCCTTCGCAATTCGATACGTACACGCACCCGCCGGCGCGGTCAAGCGCCAGTGATTCGGGAATCCGGATTCCCTCGACGACCGCGATCTTCTCGGCCCGCCATCCCGATGTCCCGCACCCGCCGACCAGGACGGCGGCGGCCAGCATCGAACACCATATTCCCATTCGCACTTTCTTGTGGGCGATCATTTTCCTGTTCCCTTGGCAGTCGTCGCTTCGCGAATCCAGCATGCTTTGCAGAGGCATCCGTTCTTTGATCCCCGCCCGCACGTTCCGGCGATGTCTTTGTATTTGTTGAATACGATTGTGGCGTATACCAGGTTCTTCATGGTCTTGTATTCGGGAGCGTCGGTGGACTTCCACGCTGGATTGAGTTGCCCCCATCCGCCGGCCGATTTCGCCAGGGGCGCCATGAGTATCCGGCTGGCGTCCGGTTCGGCGATGTTTACCAGGGCTGCGATTGGCTGGGCGGAGAGTTTTTCGCCGAACGTTTTCTTGATGTGCTCCCGCAGCGCCTTTTCGCCTGCGGGGTCGATGGTCCGGTTCTCCGGGCGGTTGAAGGAATACATGCCCGCAAACGGTGCGTTGAGGTCGAGCCAGTCGATGATCCTCCGCAGCGAGGGCGGGTCGAGTTGGACCTTGGGCTTGCCCTTCTTGTCCGGGTGTCCGGCCAGCAGCATTCCCGCGAGCTTGCCCGCGTGGGCGAAGTAGTCTTTGGGTTTGCTGGTTAGGTTCTCGTTGTACGCCTGGGCGATGGCGACTGCGCCCGGGCGGGCGAGCAGGTTGTGGTACCCGTGCGTTGCGGGCACGGTAATCTTGCCCGGCCAGTCGGTCGAGATGCCCGTCTGCTTGTACGTCTTGGTCAGTGGCGTGGCGATCAGCGGCATGGGGTTTTTCGCGTCCAGACCGTGGCAGCGGATGCAGAAGCGATCGAGCACAGGTTGGATCGTGCGACTGTAACTCATGCCCTTTTCGTACGTCCGCCACGGCGGGGGGGTGATGTCGTGGATTCTGGCCTTTCCGCGCAGGGTTGGCGGCGGGGCGGTGGTCTTCGGTTCGTGGCAGCCGACGCAACTGGCGGTCTCGCCGGGGTGTAGGTAGACGAATGATCGCATGGTCATGACGGCCATCGCGTTCTTGTCGATGAGCTGGAACTGCATGGGCACGCCGGCCGGCGCGCGGAACGCGACCGACCCGTTTGCGTCGACCGGGACCGTTCCGAGGATCCGTTTGGGCAGTTCGAACAGCACGCGCCCTCGCGGTATCGCCCGCTCTGCGGGTTGGTCGAGCAGTTGGATGATCCGCATTGCTTTGACCGAGCCGCGTTTTATCACGCCGCGTGAGTCGAAGCGGTTCTGATAGACGTCCTGGATGAAGAACGTTCCATCCTTTACGCTCGGGTCGGGCGAGACCAGGGACGCTCGCACGGGCGGTTTTTTGCGCGGGCGGATCGGGATCGGCGCCCAGCAGGAATTTTTATTATTATTATCAGGGTCGCTGAAGATCAGCTCGCGCCCGCCGAGCGTGTCGATCAGGTATATCGCGAACTTCCTGGTCTTTTTCTCCATGGCGGCGAGGAGGAAAAGGTCTTCGGTCAGTGGAAATGGCATGGCGTAGGGGCCGGGGGCTTTCTTCGGCTCGTGCGGCGGCGAGGCGATGAGCGTCTTATCGTTCAGGCTGTAGGGCAGGCCGTACGGGTAGATACCGTTTTCGTCGGGCTTGAGCGGTTTGCCCGTGTAGCTGTGGGCGCGCCGCTCGGGGAAGGCGATCTCGGGCGTCACTCGCGTCAGCGGTTTGAGCCCGTCGGCGCCCTTGGCCGGATCGATCACGATGACGGTTCCGCAGAAGTAGCGGTGGTGCGCGACGGCCGATGCCACCACCTTCCGCGAGCCGGGAATCGCGCGAGCCTCGACAATCACGTTCGGGTCGATGGTGTTGTTCCCGAAGAAGTGTTCGACGCCGGTCCCGTCGGGGCTGGTTGTCCACAGTCCGTGGACGGTGGTGATATTGCGATTGATATACTCCCAGCGCGTGTAGACCAACCTTCCGTCGGACCTCAGGGCGGGATCGTACTCGTTGAGTTCGCCGAACGACAGCGCCCGAATCTTCGACCCGTCTCCGGCGCAGCGGTGCAATACGAACGCCGGATTGTACCTCGTGTAATTGGCGCAGCGGACCGACGCCATCGTCCTGGTCGAGGTGAACGCGATCCCGCCGTCGGGTAGATAGCACGGGTCGAAATCTTCGATGATCTGGGTCTTGCGACCGAGTCGCCCCTTCATGGGGTCGCGCGAGTCGCCGGTCAACTGGCGCAGGCCGGTCGAGTCCAGGGCGATCTCGTAGAGGTGAAACGCTCTCTTGAGGGCGTTGCCCTGGCGATGATCGCAGAATGCGAAAACGGCTTTCTTCGCGTCGAACGACAGGTCCGGGTGGGTGATCGTCCCGGGCGGCAGATGATCTTTTGTGATGAACGTTTGCTTCGGGTCGGTCTTCCAGTTTTTCAGTATCACCAGCCCTTCGCCGGGTTTCGAGAAGCGCCCGAGGTAGTGATCGACCATGTGGTCCCGTCTGCCCGAGATCGGGCGTTTGTTGATCAGCAGCGAATCGAACGCCAGGGCGGGGTGCGAAAGTATGATCTCGCGCCGCAGCTTGAGGATCTCGCTCGTCAGCGCCGCGTCGCCGAGCGCCTTGAGCCTGGCGGCGAGTTTTGGGCGTTTGGCGGATGTCTCCACGTACTTCAACGTTCTGACTGCGAAGTCATACGCGTTCTTTGCGGTCTGGTCGGCGGCGAGGGAGGTTCCCGCCAACCACATCATAAACGCAGTCGCAATCCACAAGTGTCCGCGACGTTTCGTAGTTCTCATATACCCATGATAGAAGCCCGACACATCTGCTGCAATACGGATCGCATGTTGACAGCCCACAGATTGCTATCTGTGGGCTTGGTGAAGTTCGCGATCGCCCGTTCAGAATTCCAGCATGACATGCTACAATGTCGCATTCTACAAGGAAAACGGAATGAAGAAAAATGCGTTAGGAATGCTTTGCCTCGTGATCCTGCCCGCCTTTGCGGGCGCCGAGCTTCCCCCCTATACCGATTACTGCGAGATGCTCAGCCAGGAGATACAGGGTCGCAAACACGCCTTCCTGGCGGGGAACCTGGTCTACTACGTCGGCGGTAGATATAACTGCTGGAAGCATCGCGGTGATGAGACTATCGGCCTGACCCAACCGTTCCACCACGACCTTCGCGGGCGCGGTTTTGGTCTGGCTCAGCACAAGGGCAGCGGTTACGGGCACGATTTTCGCGGATGGGAATTCTACAACCAGGCCAAAGTCGCCTTCGGAACGGTCATCGTCGGCGGGAAGCAGTATCCGTATCCCGTACCGGCATCGATGCAGTGGCGCCCCGACAAGGTCATCTGCAAGTACAAGGTCGGCGGGGTGAATATCCGCGAGGAAAAGTTCATCGCCGCCAACGACACGGCCTGCTCGATCATCACATCGGATACGCCGATAAAGCTCCGTTTTGACGGGCATAGCCTCGTGATCCCGAAACTGAGCATCGATCGCACCTCCAGAATCCGCTTCGATTCGACGAACAATACCGTCCACATAACCGAGGGCGGGACCGTTACCACTCACCCCGCGGGCGACAGGAGCGACACGCGCAAGGGCAAACTGATCTATGACGGTATGAGCACCGTGCTGTCTTCGTCAGCGAAGCTCTCTTCGTATACCGCCAGCCGGGACAGCGAGGGGCGCCAGGCGTATTCGTTTGAAGTCCCGTGCGACAAGAAGGGCGTGGCGATAACCTGGGCGATGGACGACAAGTACGCCGCCGCCGTGAAGGCCGCCAAGTCCGTGCTGGCCGATTATACCGGGGCGCTGTCGGCAAAGACCAAAGCGACCAACGACCTGCTGAACTGCCAGATCCCGTATTTTCGCTGCTCGGATAAAGCGATTGTCGACGTGTACTATTTTCTCTGGGCGATTTACCTGATGTACTACATTGACGTCCAGAAGGGTTGGGAGATGTATCCGCACACCCAGACCGCGGTCAATAATTTCCTCGGTATGCACCGCTACGACGCTAATTTCCAGATCAAGGTCGGCGGTTGGACGGCTGACAAGAAGCGGTACGCCTACGGAAACGTGCTCCACTGGAAACCGCTCCTCCCGTATGCCCGCGGGGCGGGTCTGCTGCCAGACAACAAAGGCATCGCCTGGTTCTCGCCGGTGTGGGGCACGACCACCGAGCACGTGATCGGGGCGTGGGAAATATACCAGCACACCGGCGACGTGAAGTTCCTCCACGACTGTTACGACGACTACTTCAAGATACTCTTCAAGGACGGGCTGGCCGGTCATTGGGGATGCAATTACGATGCGGCTCGTTATCTGCGCCAGATGGCGATTCTCACCGGCGACAAAGACGATCCGGACCGCTGGCCTAAATTAGTCGGTATGGACCGCCGCGCCGCGTCGCTCAAGATGGCCTGGGAATCCCGCCATCCGAAGTTCTTCGGCGGTAGTGGTAAGAAACTCGACTGGAGCGGTTTCGCCTATATGCGCAACAGCGGTTTCCCCGAAGACTGGGCATACGAGATGACAAGAGCCTGGGCGGTCGATTCGAAGAAGGGCTTCTTCTGGAAGATACCCCTTTCCACCACGGCGATAAGAGACTTCGACAAGGTCAGCGCGAATTTCACCTCCACGCCCGACACCAACTACTACGCCATTATCGGAATGTACAAATGCCGCGTCGGACGCAACGCCAACCTCTGCGCCCTGGCCCACCTGAAGAGCTACAACACCAGGTGGGGCATCCCGATCGCGCCGGAAGCATGGTCTAAAAAACCGCTGCCGTGGGGCGACCAGTATTCCAATTTCAACGCCGGCAAGATACTCCTGATCCTCGAAGGAATCGCCGGTCTGGGCTACTCGATACCCAACAGCACGCTCACCGTCTGCGACTCCATGCCCGAGCAGTGGGGCTCGATGGAACTGCGCATCCCGATGACGGTCAAGGGCAAGACGCACTGGCCGATAGTGCGTTACAAACGCGAGAAAACCGGCGGTGTCGTTCGCAAAACGATTTCAGTGACGGGCAATCCGCTGGCGAATCTGAAGATACAGCCTTGGTTGGAGGCCGGCTCGGTCGTAAACGCTCCCGAAGGCTACACCACCAAAAACCAAGGCCGCAATCACATCGGCTACAATTTCAAAGGCGCCCCGAAGACGTCAGTGACAATAAAAATCAAGCCCGGCAATCCGGGCTTGAATAACTAATCGCTATCTGCCTCTCGCCTCTTTCGGCGGGGCGCAAGGGTTATTTGGTGCGTTTTGCCGTTACGTCCGCGGCGGCGGTTATCTCATCGAGCCACAGGACGCCCTTCTGCTTGCGATACGAAATATCCACCGGCTGGCCGATTTTAAGCGTCTTGAGCGTCTCAGCCAACGCCGCCGCGTTGGTTTTGCTGCCGGTTCCGGTGGTTGTCCCAACGATCAGCACGAGGGACTGATTCGAGGTAGTCTTCACGAATGCCGCATCGTGTATCACGCCGCGAACACTTCGCTTGCCCACCCGCACCAGGCGCCCGGTGTCTGACATTTGATACGGGCGGATGCTCTCCAGGACGAACCGGTAGTTGACGGTCTTGTACCCCAGCGCCACGATGTCGCCCGGTGAGAACGCGGCGACCTGTTCAGACAGCGAGCCGGGCTGTTTCGATTCGGAATCGGAAGTCTCCGTAGACCGGCTGTAGGGCTCCGGTTTGGTTTTGGTGTCGGCCGGTTCGGGCGAAAGGCTGAATGTCCACATGTTCGAACCCTTCCGCGCCAGAACGGTGACGCCCATTCCGGCGGAGGTTCTAACCTTGCGGGACGCGACGAATACAAACGCGTCGGATGCGGTCTGATCGGCCCCGGTCGACCCGCGTTTTGAATTTGATGATCCTCCCGACCGGGTAACCGAGGTCATCCAGGTCTGTCTGCCAAGGGTCGAATAGTTGATCTTGACGGGGTCGCCGAGCTTCAGGGTGTTGGCCATCCTGGCGACGGAGGCGACCGGTGTAGCTGTCTTGCTCGTGGAGGAAGTGTTGGGAACGTTCAGCGAGATCTTGCGGTACTTGCCCTTGGGAACGATCTGTATGGCTACCGTCTGCTGCGTGCCGTAGCTGCCCGTATCCCATCCCACAAACGTCCCTTCGCATGAGCCTTTAACTGGTTTCGGCGCCGCCTTGGGCCGACTTCCGCCGCTGCGGCTTCACGCACCGTCCAGTTTGTCAATGTCCATAAAAATCGGGGCTGCGACCGCAACCAGGCACAGCACGGTCAGCAGGCCTAACCGAGAGAATCTAATGTGGCTGTCATTACTCATAAAACGCATCTCCTCTTCTCGCAGGCACACCACTACCACCAGAGCCCCTGCATCAACAGTTATTCTATCGGCATCTACCGCCTGAGTCCATATATTATCGATTTTTCCTCATCCGCGGGCGGTTTGCCAATCGCTTTCATGCTCAATCTTCTTGCTTCTGTAACGTGTATATGGTCAGGCCGTCGATGTTCTTTCTGTTGCGAATGACCAGGCTCGCAGCGTATCCGACAACGAAGCAGGAAACCAGACCCGTCACGTTAAAAAGAATACCATGAATGTGTTCTCGCACGCAGTACTGAACGCCCACGCTGCAGAGCAGGCCAATTAAGGCGCCGGATCCGGATGTGCGCCTGGTAAAGACCGCCAGCAGGAACAGTCCCGCCAGGCCCGCGCCGAACAGTCCGAGAAAGCGGTTGAACTGCTGCCACAGAGAGTTGATATCCCACGTATCCATCGCCAGCGCCAAACCCATGCCTCCCACGCCAATGACGACAGTGATAACGCGAGCGACATTGAGGCATTTGCGATCGCTGACTTCCGTTTGTAATCGACGGTAGAAGTCGGTCGTGAACGCCGTGGCTACGGAGTTCATGGAACTGTCGAGGCTGGACATGGCCGCCGCGAACACCCCTGCGATCAGCAGGCCCGAAACTCCCGCGGGCAATTGGGTGACGATATACCATGGGAAAATCGCATCTGATTTCTGGATAACGGGGCTCAACGCTTCGGGTTGATTCGCGTAGAAGGAATACAATACCGTGCCGATACCGAAGAAAATCAGCGAAGCGGGAATCGCCAGCAATGCGCTGGTCCATATACCGCGGGCCGCCTCTTTTTCATTCTTTGTCGTCAGGTATCGCTGGATAACGGTCTGGTCGCAGGCGTAAGAGTAAATATTCGCGCCCACGCCGCCGAAGACGAGAATCCAGAAAGTGGGACTCTTCCAACTGAAATGGAAGTCGAGCAATCGCAGTTTGTCGGACGACTCGGCCAGGTCGACCATCGAATTCCAACCGCCGGCAAATGACAGCGGAATCATGCAAAGCACCAGCATCGCCCCGCCGAGCAGCACGATGACCTGGATAACGTCGGTCCAGATAACCGCCTCGATACCGCCCATGACGGTGTAGGCGATAGAAAGCACCGCCATCACGGTTATGCAGACTTTGATGTCCACGCCGGTGACCACCGACAGGGCGATCGACGGAAGGTACAGGACGATACCGATTCTCGCGAGTTGGAAGACCATGAACAGGGTGCTTGCAAGCAGGCGCGAGGGCAGGTTGAAGCGTTTCTCGATGAACTCGTAGGCGGTCGTCACATTCAGGCGGCGGTAGAAGGGAAGGAAGGCGAAGACCACCAGCGGCGCGACCATTATGATCGTCATGTTCAATATAAACATGCGCCAGTCCGAGCCGAAACTGTTGGCCGGGATCGCCATGAAGGTTATCGCGCTGAGCTGCGTACCGAAGATACTCAAACCTGCCGCCCACCACGGAATGCGACCGCCCGCTTTGAAGAAGTCGTCGGTGGTGTTCTCGCGTTTGGAGAAGTAGTATCCCATCGCCACCAGCGCCAGCAGGTAGACAATCAGGACCGCGTAATTGAGCATCCCGAAGCCGCCGGTCTCTCCGGTGGAAGCGATCCATATCTTCGGCGATCTGACGGCAGGACGCACCTCGCCGCTGGGGATGATTATGTCCTTGCCCCACTTGACCGCGGTCGTCGTCACGTGCGAACCGGCAGTCAGCCCGGCGACCTGGGACTCCGGCAGCTTGCCGATCCAGCGCCACGTGTTTGTGATCGTGTGATACGCCAGAATATCGCGGGAAAAACCCCGATGGTTCGTGTAGAGAGCGTTCTTTTCCTTCTCCAGGGTGTCGGCTTCGCCCGTTTTACCCGCATCGCGAAGGGCCTTGATCCGGCGGGGCAGTTCCTGCTCGACTTCGAGAAACACCCCGCCGTCGGCGCCGCCGAAGATCGCGATATGATTGGCGCCCGTCTTGATGCCCGATGCAGCCATCACGCAGAGGCCCGTCTTGTCCTGCAAGTTCGTGCCGATATCAGCAACCCGCGTCCATTTCGCGCCGTCGTACATCCAACTGTCTTTGAGAAACACCCAACCTTTTTTCGGATCGTTGTATCGCCCGCTGAATATGTAGAAGCAGTTCTTGCGTCCGTTACTCGCCGCCGCCGCCACCAGGTGCGATCGAGGCAATCCGGACCAGGGGGCAAGCTCCTTCCAGGCAAACGCTTTGGCGTCGTCTTTTTTGGACAGGTCGAGACTCCAGAACTTCTTCGTCTGGGTTTTGCTGTTGGAACCGCCGGCTATATAGATGGTGTCGCCCACTTTGGCGCCGCCCATGTCGGAGCAGGCTTCCGGCAGGGCGGGCAGGTTGTCTTGTATTTCAACTTTGCCCCCGCCAAGATGCCCGATCCGGAATACCTTGTCGGATTTGATCCTGACCCCGTCTGCGTCATACTCGCCGCCGATGCAGATCACCCCATCATCGGTCGTGATCGAAACGCCGTAGCTGTAGCCCTTGGGCAGCTTGACCTCCGAATTCACCCAGGTGTATTTGTCGCCTGACTTCAGCAGGACGTAAATATCGGTATGGTAGATCTTCTTCGGCTTCGAGCCGTCGGGCAGCTTTACCCAAGGCAACCCGTCAGGGAAGTTCGCCCCGCCCGCGAGGATCAGCGCATCTTTATGCACTCCGGTGAACGCTCCAGCCAGTCCGGGCTGGACTTTCATCCCCGCAGCCGGCGGAAGTGGCGGAAGGGAATCCCACTTAAGGGCCTGCCCCTGCCCAACCGAGGCGATCGCGCAGTTCAACAGTAACGCCAACATGCCCCATTGTTTCGCCATAGTTGCTTCCTTTCGCTTGCGGAGAACAGAAGGATACCCCACGCAACACCCCAGTGCAACCCGCCTCGCCCGCGCCGCCAGGGCAATCGCATCTAAATTTGGGGTGGCGTGCAGAAATTTTTAGTGTTAGGCGCATGTTCGGGTTGCGCTTTCGGTAGCGCGCCGTTACGCTATGGATTCGAGTACGCGGTGAGGCCTCGCCAATCATCCCAATCAC
>JADHXQ010000113.1 GCA_016782885.1 Phycisphaerae bacterium
GGCAAGACGAATCTCGCCGTGGCAGTCGCCGTGCATATGCTAAAGAGCGAGCAGGCCAAACGCCTGATACTCGTTCGCCCCGCGGTAGAGGCCGGAGAAAAACTGGGTTTCCTGCCCGGGGACATGCAGGCAAAGGTCAACCCGTACCTCAGACCGCTCCTGGACGCGCTTAACGACATGATGAGTTTCGATCAGGTGCGCCGGTTCATGAGCAACGATGTAATCGAGATCATTCCGCTGGCGTTCATGCGCGGGCGAACTCTCAACGACTCGGCGATCATTCTCGACGAAGCGCAGAACGCCACAACCTCACAGATGCTGATGTTCCTGACGCGCATGGGCAACGGGTCGAAGATGATCGTCACCGGAGACGACAGCCAAACCGACCTTCCGGACGGGGCGCCGAGCGGACTGGCAGATGCGAAGTGCAGACTCTCGGGCATCAAGGGGCTCGATTTTGTCCATCTCGACCGCCAGGACATAGTTCGCCATCGCCTCGTGCAGAATATCGTCGATGCCTACGGGCGAAACGATCAATAACCACACGCGAAAACATTGCTCCCGGCTCATTTGCCCCCTTGAAAACACCGATCAGATACAAAATGGCCCGCCAAACGGTGATTGCATGCTTCGGGTAATGTTTGGATAATCATTAGCTGTCAGCTATCAGCCACGACCTTAAAATCTGAGAGACCAAAAGCAGCCGACAGCTAATAGCTGACAGATGATAGCTGATACCACTATTCAATAGTCGCCGGTTCAGGATACTAGCTTGGTGTGGCCGTTCAGAAAAAAGAAAATCAAGCATCGCCGTCTTGAAGTCCGCAAGGACATATCGGCCGACAGCCCGACGCTGTGGGAGCGTTTCCGCACGTACGGGGGTCCGGTTTCACTCCTGCTTGGACTGGGATTCTGGATCGGTGTGCTGCTTTTGGATATCTGCCCGCTGGACCCCCTGCCGTATCGCCAGGGACAGTACGTGCCCGGCGATATCAGGGCGCGCGTCAAATTCGAGGTGCTCTCGCGAACGCGCCTTGAAGACCAGGTGCGCCTGGCGCGCGAATCGACGCCGGCTACTTTTATTGCCGACGAAGATCAAATCGACTCAATCGTATCGATGGTCAAGTCGCTTCCCGGAAGGCTCGAGGCGACCACCCAACCGGCGAATCTCGATAACGACCTTCGTCGGCAGTTCGCCCTGGAAGATGCCGCCCTGGCTGCCTGGCGGGCGATGCTTGACGAACCCCAGCGCGCCAGACTCGACGAAATCACCAAATCGCTGAAAGCCGGTCTGATGAAGGCGCCCATAGCACCCGGCGACCAGGTCGACCAACAAATGTCACGCCGCGCCGGGGAAGTGGTGCTAAAAGGGAGCGGTTGGTCTCTTTCGATCAAGAGAGACCAATTGATCGGGCAGAACGATAAGGCGCGTGTCGCAGCAGCGGCCGGACGTCTGGCCAGGGAATCGGCCGGCGGGGCCCTCGTCGATTCTCTCCAGGCCTTCCTGACAGCCCAACTGATCGATTTTCCGCTGTATGCCTACAACGCGGCGATAACGGAGGCGGATATCGCCGAAATCGAACAGTACACGCGAGACAACCCGCCACCGGCGGCGCGAGATCGCTACGAGCCGGGACAGATACTCGTAGACTGCACCGGGCCCTCAGGGCGCCAGGGGGCGCCTCTGGAAGGCGGAGAGTTGGAATTGCTCGCTCACGAGCATAGGGCCTGGTTGGCTGAAGGGAGCATCGCAGGCCTGTGGGCCCGCGCCGCGGGACGGGCAATCCAGATCCTGATGGTCACCGTGCTGCTGTGCCTCTACATAGCGAGATACCAAGGCCGGATCATCGAGAACCACATGCGCGGACTGGCCGTTGTCGTGGTGCTGCTGGTCATGCTGGCGATCAGCCGGATCATGGTTTCGGCACTTGGATGGAATCCGCATTCGGCCGTGCTCACGGTCGTGATGATATCGTGCGTTATGGCGATCACCTACAACCAGAGATTCGCCATGGCGATCGGTTCGGTTCAGGCGATTCTGGTGGCGCTGCAATTACGCGGCGACTTCGGTATGCTGATCGTAATGTTCGCCGGCGTCATGCCGTGTGTATTCCTGCTGCAGGAGGTGCGCACCAGGAGCAAGCTGATAGAAGTATCCGCCATCAGCGCCGCGGTCGTCTTTCTCGCGGTCTGGGCCCGCAGTTGGTCCGGACAGACGCCATGGCTCTTCGCGCTGTTCGACGGACTGTGGGCCGCCGGATTCGCGCTGCTGGCGGGGTTCCTGGTGCAGGGAGTCCTTCCCCTTATCGAGCGGGCTTTCAAGGTGGCTACCAGCATGACGCTGCTGGAATGGTGCGATGCGTCCAGGCCTCTGCTTCGCCGTCTGGCTACTCAGGCGCCCGGTACGTATAACCATTCGCTCCAGCTTGGGGCGATGTGCGAATCCGCATCCGAGGCCATCGGCGCCCGCGGGCTGCTGGCCAGGGTGGGCGCTTACTACCACGATATCGGTAAGACGCGAAAACCGGAGTACTTCGTCGAGAACCAGGGGACCATGCCTTCAAAGCACGATAACCTCTCACCGGCAATGAGCCTGCTGATAATCGTGGGGCACGTCAAGGACGGTATCGAAATGGCCAAGGAGTGCAACCTGCCCGCCGTGCTGCACGAATTCATCGCCACCCACCACGGTACGACGCTGGTCCAGCATTTCTACGAAGAGGCCGCCCGCCAGCGGGCCTCCGAATCCGACCGGGCGCCGGATGAAGTCGAGTTCCGATATCCGGGACCGAAACCCAGCAGCAAGGAAGCCGGTATCCTGATGCTCGCCGATGTCGCCGAATCGTCCGTGCGGTCCATGGAAGACCCCACTCCCGTACGAATCGAAAGCCAGGTCCACTCCATGGTGCAGCGGAGACTGATGGACGGGCAACTCGACCACTGCAACCTTACCCTTCGCGAAGTACACGCCATCGAAAGTTCGCTGATAAAGAGCCTCTGCGGGATATACCACGCGCGCATCGCCTACCCCACCCCGCCGGGCGAGAAACCCGCGGCGGCCGAAATACCTTCACCCAACGGTCGCAACGGTAACGGCCGGAAAAACGGCGAGAAAAAAACCGACGACACCACTGCCCCGTCCGCCACCGCCGGCCAGAGCGTTTCGCAAGATGCTGACAGTTAATATCTCCTCATCTCAAAGAGCCCTTCGCATTCCGCGAAAGAAAATCACCGCGCTGGTCGAGTTTGTCGTGGAGGCCCAATCAGCGCGGGTCGACGAAGTCGACATAGCGGTAGTCGCCTCCCGCCGGATCGCCGCGTTGAACCGCCGCTACCTGCAGCACGCCGGCGCCACTGACGTCCTGAGTTTCGACCTGTCGGTCCCCGGTGGGGGGATTATCGCCCAGGTGATTGTCTGCGGGGACGTGGCTGTTCGCCAGGCCCGGGCTCGCCGCGTCGGCCCCCAGCGCGAACTGATGCTCTACATCGTCCACGGTCTGCTGCACGTGATGGGCCACGACGATACAACCCCGCAAGCCGCCGAAAAAATGTCCGCCCGCCAGGAAGAACTGCTCGAAGCATTCCTGGGGTCATACCGGCGCTAGTTGCAATCCCTCGGTCCTATGTTCCCGCCGCGTGTTGAGCGTATGCGGTCGGCGGTTCGCCTTTTGCCACTACCGCCAGTGTTACCCGTGCGGCGCCGGCCTGCAGGAGCGTGCGTGCCGCTTCGTTGGCGGTGGCGCCGGTTGTGGTCACGTCGTCGACCAGCAGGATGCTCGCCCCGGACAGCGATTTTGCTTTTCTGACTGAAAATGCGCCCCTGACGTTTTCTATCCGCCGGGAGCGCGGCAGGTGGGCCTGTTGCGGCGTGTTGCGAAGGCGGATCAGTTCGTTTCCGACCGGCAGGTGCAGTTCGCGCGCGACCGCCCTGGCCAGTGTACGGGCGTGGTCCCATCCGCGAACGAGCCGCCTCCGCCAGTGCATCGCCACCGGCATGACCAGTTGTGGGGCTGTTTCGCCGTCGTCCGTTCCACCGGCGACCAATTGCCCGAGCATATGTCCGAGGCGGCGGCGCATTGTGTCTCGGCGGTGATATTTCAGATCGCGTATTACGCCGCGCAGCGGATTGGTATACGGTCCGAGGCGGAAGACCCGGGCGAATCGAGGCAGCGTTGCCGGGCAGCCCGGACAACCGTCGTCGCCGACGGGGAGATACGGTCCGACGGTCGTTCCGCATCGCGGGCAGTACGACAGCGCCACCAGCGACAGCAGGCGGATGTTGCACGATGCGCACAACCGTCCGGCCGAAACGTCCGGAGACTCGCACGCCGCACAGGCGCGCGGAAGGACCAGGTCGCCGAGTGCTCCGGCCCCGGCGGTAAGCGACGACCAGACCGCGCGCATCGCGCCGGTCATCGTTTCGCCCCCCGGGCCAAGGCGCCGCGATGGAGAACGTGGTAGTCCCGGACGATGTGCGCCTGCCACAACTGGATTCTACCGGTCGCCGAGGTGTCGATTTTCGGAAGTCCGGGGGCGCAGACCGACAGGACGCGGTCCAGCCCGTCGTATATCATGTACGCCGCGACGTCTTCGGCGGGAATGTGCGTGTTGGACAACAGGTAGTCCAGCGTCTCGATCTCGCCGGCCAGGCACAACGCGGTAAACGCCGCCGGTACGGCGTGCCCTCCGTCGTTGCGCTGGTCGCGAACGGCTTCCAGTTGATCCCGGTCGCCAAGTATCAGCAGGGCGCAGCGATATCGCCCAGCCAGCACCGGGTCGTCTTCCCCGCTGTGGTCCATCCCGGGTTCGAGGCGCTCGGTGATACGCTGAATTGCGATGAGTTTCTGTTCGTCCGTCTGTGCGGCAAACGCCAGCATCATCGCGCCTGCCCCGCGGAGGTTCTCGTTGTAAATGTGCTGACCGGGCGGGGCGTTGAGCGGAGGGAGCATGCGCAGGGCGAGCTTGAAAGCTTCGGGCCGACCGCTCCGTCCAACGTGCCACGCTATGTAGTCGCCGGCGAGTATCGAGTACTCCGCCACGTCCATCACCACTCTTGCGCCGGCGACGCTCCGGGCGGTGAATTCGACAATACCCGGTTGCGAAGCCGCTTCATCGAGTTGCACGGTTGTCTCGGACGATGGATTCAGCAGCCAGAGAGCCGTCGCCGCGGCGGCCGATGCTATGGGCGTTGTCTGCACCCCGGCCGCGGGACCCGTTGTCGGTTGGCGGTGAGCGTAGTACGCCGCCCCGATCAGCAGTTCGGCGCACTCCCGGCGGGTTGGGGCGTCGTTGGCCTGTCCGGTATCGTCCGCGGACTGTCGACCCAGGAGACGCACCGCCGAAGCGAACATGAGTTCGCTCCGCCAGTCGGGGTTCCAGTACTTCTTGCAGATCTTGTAGAGTTCGCGCCGGACCGGGATTTTCAATTCACCCGCGGCCACGATCGCCGCGTGGACTATATGGCGAGAGGTCTTGCGGTCCTTTACCGCCGCGGTCAGCACGCCGCGGACATCGTCGCCGGCGCCGTCGGCGGCGAGTTTACCGGCCGCCAGGAGCGCCATCGGCGCGGGCAGGCGCTTTCCGCGCGTCGAGGCCAGAAGCTTGCCCACCGCTTCCCTGGCGCCGGCGTTGTTAAGGATAGTCATCACGCCGCAGAGTCGCTCGCGGAGATCCGCGTCCCGGGTCTCGCCCAGCAGCTTGCAGAGCTTCGGACCGTACTCGGTCGGGTCCAGGTATGCCAGCCCCACGGCCGCATTGCCCGCGACTTTCGCGTTGGCGTCGGTGAGCTTCTCGACGATCGCCCCCCCCAGCGTGCGTCGTCCGGCCAGGCCCGCGTCGAGTGCGGCGGCTGCACGGACCGCTCCGTCCTTGTCATCCAGCAGTTTGCCCAGGATCGCATCGTCTTTCAGCATCGCCGCCAGAAGGGCCGAGGCGCTCCGCACGCCGATATCTTTGTTCGCCGCCGCCGACTTCAGCGCCTGGCGAACGTAGCGGTTGTCGTGCCGCTTGTTGATTATCCGCGACAGGAGCCAGACCTGCGTATTGGGGTCCGGGGCCGTGGCAAACTCCACAGCCATAGCCCGGTCGATATGCAGCGGGTTGCCGATGGGGACATTTATGGCATTGAGGGTGGTCCATATCGCGAAGAACTGCGTGTCGCTCTCGGTGTCGAGCGCCGCCAGCAGCTTACGGGCCATCTGCTCGCGGACCCTGGCGCGGGCGGCGGTTTCGACAATAGCCTGGCTGCGAACCGAAAACTCGCTGCTGCCGAGCTTGTCGATCAGGCGCTGGTCGGCCCAATGCGGATAGAATATCACTATCGCAGCCATGGTCCCCAGCGTCAGGAGGCTCGTCGAGAGCACCAGGCCCATCGGATGGGCCCGCAGAAATTTCATGATTCCGGCCATATCGATACAGAGTCTACGCGCTGCTATCGGGCTGATGCAACGATACATCGCCCCGGCCTCCATTACTTTAGATGAACTGGTGGCCGAGAAGTTCCCGATTTGTCGTCAGTTGCGAGGCGTTTTCGGCTTGGGCGTTTTTGTGTTGGTGCGTTTGGGGATATCCGCGGTCGCGGGGATCTCCTCGCGAAGAAGGCGCCCGATCTGTCCAGCCAGCCAGAGGTAGTGATCGCCTGGCAGGCCTTCGTAGGTAAGGAATCTGCTCTCGCCGACCGGCGGATCGTTGGTGCATTTGAAGATAGCGGTCCCTTCGTCGATCTCATCGAACATCGCCACGTATGTCATGTTGGCGCCGATGTGGGCGTTGGCGACGGCTTGGGACCAGAGGAAGGCGCCCTTGCGCCGCGGGATCTGCCCGAGGGTCGCATTGGCGCGGCGACCCTTCATCAAGTTTCGCCAACTGAACCCCGGGAATATCACGGGCAGATACTCCTTGCCCGCGGCGTTGCACCAGGCGAGATCGGCTTTGGCGGTGGTTTTCGAGTGCTTTTGTGCGCTGTCGGGGTCGATGTATCGCCCGACCGTCCAGGGGCTCACGACGTCGGCCAGGCGAATCACATCGTGCAGCTTCTTGTCCTTTACGCTGTCGCGGGTAAGCGTCCGCCATCCGGTCGGAACGCCGAGGACCACCGTGTTGACGCCGTACTTTGGATCGTTCTTGAGAAACTTGACGAGCTGTCGGCATTCAGCCAGCGAGTATCCGCGGTTATCGTTGAAGCCGACCCCCCAGACGCCCACCACCGGTCGGGAGTTGTGGCGGAGATACGCCTTGTCGCGGGTTATCCGCATCTTGTCGATCAGAAGTTTCCAGTCTTCGATCACGTACTTGGCGATGTCGCCGCCGCCCAGGCCCGACAGGTCGTACATCATCGCCCACGTCCGCCCGTGAAGGTTGGCCCCGGCCTGGACGTTCGCCGTCACAATCGTCCGCCCCGCCAGGCCGCGCCCGGATTTTATCGACGCGCCGAAGCGCTGGAGGAACACGCCGTCGATCCCGCAATCCTTCATCCACTTGAAATGCCGCACGACGGTCTTGCGGTTGTGGGAGCTGAACACATGGGCGACCGACCCGCCGGCGTGCCTGAAGAGCGTGGCGTATTTCTCGTCAGCGTCCATTTCGGACACGTCCGGCCAGAGGTCGATGCCGCACCGCCCGGGCTTGAACCGCCCGCCGGATGAATAGTGGAACCAGCCCTTCTGCGCCCCGTCGCCCTCGGCGGCGAACCACCCCTGGTATCCGCACATCACCTTCTTGTGCATCGTGGAAGTATCAACGCCCCGCACGTGCTTGCCCGCATACGGTTGGATCCGCTCGATCGCCTGGCGGCGGGTCAGGCGTTCGGCCCGGGCGACGGTAGCGCACAACACCAAGGCGCCGATACCGGCGAACATACCGAAACGGGAACTCGTTTTCATATTCAGCCCGGAATCAGAGAATCGGTTCGAGCAGTTCGGAGACGAAATCGCCCACTTTGGCGGCCATTTGATCGGTTGGCAGGTCCATGGCGTCGGTGATGCGGTGGATTATCGCCGAACCGACTATCGCGCCGTCGGCGACTTCGCAGACCGTTTTGACGGTCTCGGCGTTGGAGATTCCAAAGCCAACGCAGACGGGCGTGTCGGTGTGTTTGCGAAGCTCGGCGACGGCCGCGATTGTCTCAGGCGGCAGCGAAACGCGCTCGCCGGTTATGCCCGTGACCGAGACGAAGTAGGTGAAACCGCGGCAGCGTTTGGCGATCTCGACCCGCCGTTCGGGCGGGGTTGTCGGGGCGATCAGCATAACGTTGCACAGTCCTGCCGCCGCGGCCAGCGATTCGGCGGCCGCCGCTTCGTCCAGCGGGAGGTCCGGAATGATGCACGCGTCGAACCCGGCGGCTGCAAGTTTATCCAGGAACGCTTCGGTGCCTTGGCGGAAGACTATCGAGTAGCTCACCATCGCCGCCAGCGCCATCTCCCCGCCGCCGGCGCGATAGGCGGCGGCCATATCGAGTATGTCGCCGACGGTGACCCCGGCGCCCAGTGCCTTGGTGTACGAGGCCTGGATAGTAGGCCCGTCGGCGATCGGATCGGAGAACGGAAAGCCAACCTCGCAAATCCGCACGCCGCGCGCCTCGAAATCCTTCAGCAGCGCGCCGGTCGCGTCTATGTTCGGGTAGCCGGCCGTCAGGAACGGCATCAGCGCCTTAGCCCCGGAAGCCTTCAACTCGGCGAATGTGCGGAGGAGTCTATTATTTTCCATTGTGCTCATGTCGGTCCTTAGGTTGCACACAGAGGCTCAGAGAACGACGAAAGGCTTAGACTTTGCTAAACCATCTTCGATGCCGTTCTCTGTCTCTTTTTCGCCGTTCTGTTGCCGTAACAAAAAAAAGTCTTGCCGTTCTCTGAGCCTCTGTACCTCTGAGTCTCTGTGTCGAAAAAACGAACTCTACTTCCCCCCGCCTTCTCTCCGGGCCAGTATTTCCTGTATTTCGTTGCAGTCTTTGTCTCCGCGGCCGGAAAGGTTTATCAGGACGATCTTGTCCGGGTCCATTTTCGCCGCCAGCTTCATTGCCTCAGCCACCGCGTGTGAAGACTCGAGCGCGGGGATGATTCCTTCGGTGCGGCTTAGTTCTACAAGTGCGTCCATGGCCTCGTCGTCGGAGCAACTGGTGTATCGCACGCGTCCGGTTTCTTTCCAGTATGAGTGTTGCGGTCCGACGCCGGGGTAGTCGAGTCCGGCCGATATGCTGTGTACGTCGGCGGTCTGCCCGTCTTCATCCTGGAGAACGTAGCTGAGGCTTCCGTGCAGCACGCCCGGTTGCCCGACGCACAGCGGTGCGGCATGGTCGCCTAGGTTCATGCTCCGCCCGCCTGCTTCCACGCCCACCATCGCGACCTGGGCGTCTTCGATCATCGGCGCGAATATCCCCGCCGCGTTCGATCCGCCGCCCACACACGCCACTATCACGTCGGGCAGGCGGTTTTCGGCGGCGAGCATCTGCTCGCGAGCCTCGCGCCCGATGACGCTTTGAAACTCGCGGACGATCGTCGGGAACGGGTGCGGTCCGGTGACCGACCCGAGTATGTAGTGCGTGCCCTCGACGCTGCTCATCCACTCGCGGAGCGCTTCGTTGCAGGCGTCTTTCAGCGTGCATTGGCCAGACGTCACGGGCACCACCTCGGCGCCGAGCAGCTTCATGCGAAAAACGTTGAGCGCCTGGCGGCGGATGTCTTCGGTGCCCATGTAGACCGAACATTCCAGCCCGAACACCGCTGCGGCCGTGGCGGTGGCTACCCCGTGCTGACCGGCGCCGGTTTCAGCGATCACGCGTTTCTTGCCCATACGCAGGCACAGCAGCGCCTGTCCGAGCGTGTTGTTGATCTTGTGCGCGCCGGTGTGGTTCATATCCTCGCGCTTCAGGTAGATCTTCGCGCCGCCAAGCCGCTCGGTCAGGCGTTTGCAGAAGTAAAGTTCGCTCGGTCGCCCGCCAATATCGCGGTTGCATCGCGCCAGTTCCGCGAGAAACGACTCGTCCGCCATCGCCGCGTTGAATTCGCGATCGAGCTGCCGCAGGGCGGCCACCAGCGTCTCGGGCACAAACTGCCCGCCGAACTGCCCGAAGTAGCCCGCGCCGCCGGCGGTCGGGGTGTTGTTGTCATCAGCCATACCACACGCTCCTGAAACCTCGTAAAACGGTATCCTACTATCGCCGGCGCCGGCAATCAACTGTCCGACACAGAGCCTCTGAGCCTCTGAGTCTCTGTGTCGCTTCATTCGAGTTCGTCCGGTGCGGGCGATTTTTGTGATCTTACTATTATTATCGCACCGGTCAGGACCAGGGCGGCGGCTGGTATTATCGTCCAGGCTGGCGGCTTTTCGCCTACGAACCATGCCATTACGCCCACGAAGACGAACTGGAAGAGATTGATTATGCCCACCAACTGCCCTCGCATGTGCTTGATCGAATAGTTCAGGATCGAATGCCCGATCACCGTCGGAAGGATAACCATCGCGAAGATCAGCAGCACTTCGCGGATGCTCCAGTCCACGCTCAGGCCCCACATGCCGCATTCGACGATCGTCCCAGCCGCCAGGAACACCAGCCCGCCGAAGAAATATAGCGGGACCACGTACAGCCAGATCGTCGCGAAATGGCGATTCCTCCGCCCGAGCGTCAGGTAGAAGCAGAATATCAGCATCGATCCGAAGCAGATCAGATCGCCGGTGAAGTATTCGGCGCTGACGTGGAAATCCCAGGCTCCCAGCACGCACACGCCCGCCATCGCCAGGAGCGTTCCCTTAAGTTCGCCCTGAGTAATTCGCTCGCGAACCATTACCAGCAGGAACAGCGGCATGACCGCGGGGATCATGGTGACGATCAGGGACGCGTTGGTCGGGTTGGCCTGGCGGGCGCCTATAATCCACGAGGCGAAGTGCAGGCCCATCGCGCAACCGGCGATCATCGTCGCCCGCAAATCGCCCCATCCCAGGCCGCCGCGATGCCTGCGGAAGTCGCGGATGCACAGCGGGCTGAGAACCGCCGCCGCCAGGGTAAGCCGCAGACCGGTAAGCAGCATCGGCGGAGTACCGCTGAGCCTGATAAAAATGATAGCAGTCGCGCACGCCCACACGCCAACCAGCAGCAGCGCAACCCGCCATATCGCAAATCCTGAAGAATGTTCCGTCGTCATCTCAGATCCTTTGGTCTGGGTACACGATCCCAAATGCGTCCCGCTTCGCTTCGCATTTGGGTCATGTCCCCGCCGCCGTCCGCGGCGCGCGGGCGGGTACTGTAAAGCAAACCGGTCGGTCTTCCAAGCATTGAAGACCAGTAATCAGTAACCAGTGATCCCGCCCCGCCTTCGGCGGATCTGCGACTTCGACACGGCGGACCTGCGGCAGCCATCAGTGACAACTTGAAACCCGAGCCGTAATTTGGAGTGGTGACCCGGCACCGTTTTCACATGTCGCGGCCTGTCCTTCGCAGCCCGAAGGGCGTAGCAGGGAGCAGGGAGCGACGGTTTGCCCTTGTGTCTTGAATTAACCGCGAAAGAACACAAAAGATCACAAAGATTGATTCATTTAACGAACTTCTTGATTTCAAAAAATGATATACAGGCCTTGCCCACGTCTTTCTCTGAGTTCTTTTGTGTTCTTTCGTGGCGAATAGAAAGTCCCTGCATAACGTCAGGCTTCACAGACGCGGCGTATAGGAGCGTTCTGTGCAAGGCTTTGTTATGCGGGAATCTCGGTCTTCTCATACAGGAATTCAGGAGCCATATCGGCCCCATTTGGCCAGCACAGGGTGTGAAACTCTGGATGCACAGTGAACTGTTTGAACGTTTCAATGTCCTTCAGGGGCTCAAACATCTCGCCATAAAGCTCCTGACTCAGGTCCACATCACCTTCCGTCCCGTCAGAGAAGCGGATGTGAATAGTGAAGTCGTGTGCGTATTCCGCGTGCGTTACCTTTGGTATCATTTATCTACTCCAATGGTGCGATCTTCTTCGGCGGACGGCCCGCCTGAATCAGATTCCAGTCTTCGAGCAGTTCATCCTGATGCAAATCAAGCCATTCCAGCACATGACGGAGAGCCCGTTTCGGAAAATCTCCTCGGACGATCCCGGTCTTGATTTCAACCGTGATCTGGTGCTCACCGTATACTGCGTGAAAATGCTGTGGCGGATGTTCCCGCGGGAAAATCCCGATCACAATTCCAAGAAATCTTGATAGCTCCGGCACACTTCTATTTTATCCCGAAACCTTCTATTTCTCAATAGCATAACAACTTATTCGAGCCCAGGTGCATTGGCGCAGTATCTCAGTATACCTTTCGGGCAATTTCCCTTTCAAAACACACCAACGCCACCGCTTTCACATGTCGCGGCCTGTCCTTCGTAGCCCGAAGGGCGTAGCAGGGAGCAGGGAGCGACGGTTTGCCCTTGTTTCTTGACTTAACCACGAAAGAACACAAAAGATCACAAAGATCAAAGAACAGACTTTATTTCAAAACAAACAGGCCTTGGTCAGTCTTTCTATGAGTTCTTTTGTGTTCTTTCGTGGTGAATTCAAGTCGGAGTCGGCGGAGTCGGCAGGAGTCGGGGTCACGGCAGGAGTCGCACAGGAGTCCAGGAGTCGGAGTCCAGGGTAACAGTTTAGTCCCTTTTTGATCTTTCGGCAACTGGAGTTGCCGGCTGTGGCGGGTCAGGAGGAGTCGTTAAAAAGTGCGGCTTGTGCGGTGGCGGTGTCGGCGGTCAGGAGGGTCCGAAAGAACTCCAGCGGATGGTGATCCTGACGCTGAGCGGTCAGCAATAGACTCGGCAAGACACTGTGGGATCGCGACCCCTCAGCAGAGCGAGTGCCGAAACATATCTTTCGAAAAATCACAGGCGATCGCAATGCCTGTTCGGCGTGGTTGTTGGTGGCGGCTAATCCGGGGGTGGTCAGGAATGTGAAAAGACGATCGTATTCACGTTTCGGATCGAGGATCCGCAGGCGGAGCGATTCAGCGGCCCCATGTGCCAGGGGCAAAGAGCAAGCGATGTCGACAAGGGAGTAAAATCGCCGGACAAGCAGCGCTGCGGTCTTGTAGGACAGCGCGCCGGAATCGAGTTTGCGGCCCATCTCGCAGGCTTTTGCAAAGGCGCCGGCGATGCTTCGGCAAAAGCGAATGGCTCGTGGATCCTGATGCTTTACCGGCAACAACATGATCTCCTTCTCGATCTCCTCGGCCTTGCGGATCAGGTGAGCCAGGCAGGCCTGCCGTTTCTCGGCGTTGACGGCGTTGTACGCCGCATAACCGTCGGTCGTCAAAGCCCCGCCGAAGGCGTCGCCAAGTAATTCCACGGCCGCGGCCGATGAGCGGCTCGGGTCGATGTGAAAAACTCCGAGATTATCGTTGCCGCCATACCACACATACATGTTCCGCCCGTCCTGTCGCCAGTGTGTTTCGTCGGCGTAGGCTACGGCCGAGGCGCGCAGCTTTTCTTTGAGGTCCTCATAAAGCGGGGCGCCCTTTTTTGTCGCGGCGCGGTCGAAGTTCATGGCCGATGCGTGAACGAAGGGCATGCCGAAGAACACGTCGAAGAGTTCCCGGACCTTCCGGTAACTTAATCGCATCCCGTAACGCAGGAAGATCGCCGCGGCCTTGGTCGTTGGGCCGATATTGCAGTTGGGCAATTCTCCCTCGGCGGGCTGAACCACCAGGCGGTCGCACCGGGGGCAGTAGGCCTGCTGGTGCTTGAAATTGGTGACGAACGTTTTCGGCTGCAGAACGATATCTTCCTGAAGATGATCCTTGATTTCATCGGACGGCCCGAGATGTTCGCATCCGCAGTGCGGACAAATCTCAGGCGCGTCGACCGTCGTGACTTTGTCCACGTGATCGGGCCTTCGCCTGGTCCACGGAGGATGCCCCATCGGCGGGCCCCTCTTTTTCGGCGACGCATCGGTATCCGATTTGGATGCCGAGCGATCAGGCCGGCCGGCCGGCCGCCTGGCCTTGCCAGATTTGAACTGGCGCTGATGCAGAGCTTTGTTTTTGGCTTCCAGCAGAGCGTTTTTCTCTTCCAGTTGCGCAACGCGGGCATGCAGGGCGTCGATCTCCGTGGCCATCATTCCGCGGATTTGCCAGTGTTCATTGCGATCTATGTCGGCTTCATGGAACACCGTCAGAGCCCACTGCGCCGAGACGCCGTCCATGTGCGGACAGCAGTTTCGATAAGGACATTCGAAGTTATCGGGCGCCTGTCTGTATCGGCCCATGAGGCTACTCGGATTCGCGTTTGACCAGTTCCCAGTTCGTGTCCGAGAGTTCCTGGAGCAGCGCCTTGAGTTTCTTATGCCGCTCGGTCATGCTTCGCACCCGATCGAGCAGGGATTTGCGGATATGCCGCGACACGCTTTTCTGGTTGACCTTTGTGGTCAGGTTGAATCCGGTGCGTGCCGGCCCTTTGGTGCTGACCGATCCGATCAGGATATCGAGGTTCCCGGCGATCTCTCTCTTGAGGCGTTCCTGCTTTTGTTTCAAGTTCCGCGTACTGGCCATCGCAAATACTCCTTTGACCCTTTGGCGTTAAATAACATATCGGGTCAGTCGGGGTCAGTCGGGGTCAGCCCTTGAAATAGAAAATAGGGGATTACGGTGCTTTGTTCGATTAGGTGTGTTTTGTTTTTGATTCTATTGGCGAACGGTTTGGAGTTTAGCATAATGCGAATGTTGTATCTGTAGAACATCTGTCAGGTAACGAAGGCTTGCATGTGTTGAGAAGATTGAAAGATGCGAAGCCGCAAGCGGCGAACAACGGCGCGGATGGAGGAGAATCATGAGACGACCAATTGTAATTGGGCATCATCTGATTATGACCGCATACGGGTGGTGGTTGCCTAACGATCCGCGAGGAAGCTGCTCGAGAACTGTCGCGAGCGATGTTGTCGCCGAACTTGGCGAACTTCACCAGGGGCGTCGAAGGGTTCAACCGCCATCATCTGCGATTTGCGAATTCTACTTGCGGGCCGGGGGCGTGCTTGAGTTTCCACTGGTGGAATTCTCTTCCACTGAGACCCGGGCGGTCGCGGACGGACTCGCCGAGGCGGTGAACCGATATCGATATACCTGCTACGCTTGTGCGATCATGCCCGACCACGTTCACCTGCTAATCCGCAAGCACAGGGATAAAGCTGAACAGATGATCGAGAATGTTCAGGAATCCGTCCGCTTGCGGCTTCGCAGTTTGGGTCTGCGATCATCCGATCATCCGGTCTGGGGCGGGCCGGGTTGGAAGGTATTCTTAGACCATCCCGACGACATTCGGCGGACAATTCGCTATGTCCGCGACAATCCGATCAAACTCAGGAGGCCCGCGCAACAGTGGGCGTTTGTTACCGAATACGACGGTTGGCCTTTGCATGAGGGGCATGATCCCAACTCGCCATACGCCAGGCGACTGCGAGAGGGTGGGGATTGAGAAGATTGAAAGATGCGAAGCCGCAAGCGGCGAACAACGGCGCGGTTGGAGGAGTATCATGAGGCGACTAACCCGCATTTCTCACCGGGTATATAGTGAATCGGCCGCCAATCTATGGTATTCTATGTTTAACAATAACTTAGAAGCCACGGAAGGACGGCCGACTCATGACACAGTGTAGCACGGAAGCTATAAGAATCAAGACCCTTGCCAAACGTTCTGTCGTCGCCGATTT
>JADHXQ010000114.1 GCA_016782885.1 Phycisphaerae bacterium
CAAACGGCTTTGGAGCTATGGTTCTGTGCGTATCCGGTGGCGTTATAGTTGCGTTGGAACACGAAATACGTGTAGATCCCCTCAAATCTTTTGAGGAAGTACTCATCGACGGTCTTTCGGGTCTCCTTATCCAGCCGCCCCGCCAGGCGGTCGTAAATGCGGCAGACGTCCAGGCCTTTGCGCCCCGCGTCCATATCGTTGCCCGAGGCCATGGATTCCGCATCGTCACTGTATTCCCAAAGCTCCCCGCGGTCGGGGTCGAGGCGGACGATCAGGCGCCGGACTTCCTCGTCGCGAAGCGTCAGCGTCGAGGTCTTCTCCGCCGCCCCGGCGGGGCGGTCGGTCAGCCGGGGGTGCTTGCCTGCAAGTTCCGGCTTGAGACGAACGTCGTCCAAAGACGCCGCGCGATCGTCCGGGCCGATCGCTATCGAGCCGATGTGCCGCGGGCGAAGCGGGTTGGGCGTGAGAGTTACTTTGGGCTTCTCCGCTTTGCGCCCGCCCGGTCGCCATCGCGTGTGACGCGGGAAGTCATCGAACGATACTCGTATCGTGTGCTTTCCAGGCCGGCCGATTTCCAGGGCAAAACTGGCGTAAACCCTTCCGGATTTCTGGTCGGCCAGGCTGGGCAGGTCGAACCATGACGTGTAGATATGCTTGTCGTCCAGCGCCACACGCGCGGTCGGGACCTTCCACTCGCCGTTGAAGATCTCCCAGGGCCCGGTGTGGGTCAGGGCCTTCTCGGCGCTGCCGAGCAGCTTCGCCAGGCGCCGCGTGTGGATGGAATTGGCATCCGGATACGCCACCGAACCGTACGGTACGTACAACTGCCGCATGTCGAACTGCCCGTCGGAAGTCGTCAGGTCGAACCGCCATATCCCCGCGGACGGAAATTTGCCCGTGATGCGAATCGCCCTTCCCGACGCCTCGGCTTGGAAGCTTCCGACGCGGTCGCCGAAGCGTGGGGCATCGCCGGGCTTAGACGTATTGACCAGGTCGGCGACGGGTTTCACGCCGTCGCGCGCAAGCCACCATGCCGCGCGGGAACCGGTTGGAGCGCCCCAGGCGGCCGAGGATGTAACCAGCACGACCAAGACCGCCCAAAACACCCGTCGACCGATGTTCTTATATCGCTCGCAATCCATAACGTTCCTCATCGTCAGGGCTTACTCGAAGACGATCCGGCCGAACTGGCTGGCTGCGTGTTCTCCGCCGACAAGATCGAAGACGCCGCTGAAGACGCTGAACGTTCCGATCTTCGACCTGAAACACTGGAACGCCCACGCCCGCCCGGACGCGGGCGGGGTATCGGTAATATCCGCCAGGCGTACGGACGCCTCGAACGTCCCGCGGCGGTCGAGCAGCTCGAAGGCGAATTTGAAATCGGGCCGCCATCGCTGGGGGACCTCGCCGGGCTTGTAGTCGCCGAAATGCTTCGACAACCAGACGCCGGCGATATTGGAGACGATCTGGTAGTAATCTTCGCGCCGCCCGGTCGGGTCGATAAACAGTTCAAAACAAGGCGCCCGCCAGGCCAGGTTGCCCTTCCCTGGGCGAGGGACGTCCTTCCAGAGTTTCTTGGCCCAGTCGGGCGTTTGCGGGCGTGTTTTGTATGCGAAGTCAATTCCGATGTAGAGGTGAGTTCGCGTGTGGAGCAGGCGAATGGCAGTGGATTCCCCGGTCGGGGTTTTCATATCATCCGCCCGGCGCGGCGCCTGCTTCGCTGACCAGACCGGACGGACGAAAGCATCCGACCTGCGCGCCTTGGACCAGGCCTTCTCATCGAGCCGGCCGTCGATGGTTGGCGCCTCTACAGCACGCGCCACGCGCCCTTCGCGCCAGCCGCACGCGGACATGTACGGTTCGAACTCCAACCGCCGCCGCAGCCTGGCGTATTCGCCCCACTCGAAGCTCCCCGCCGTCGAACGCGTGCCCCACAGTTCGTCGGCGAGTTTGACCTCGCCGGCAAGGGGGCTCTTGTCGAGGATCGGCGCGAGTGCTTCATACTTCGCCTTCAGCATTCGGTTGGTCCTGGCGAAGTGTTCGACGGCTTCTTTGCGAGACAGTGCGGCGCCGGGCCGGCGGTTCTGATTCCAGTAGAGAATGTAGTCTCGCAGCGGCGCGTAGACCTCCGGGCGACCCGAGGCCAGCTCTCGGACGGCCAGCAGCAGCGAGCGTTTCGGGTCGTAGGCGCCAGGATTCCAGAGGTAATCGTAAACCGTGATGCGCGTCACCGGCGTGCCTCGTTCGGGGAAAAGGCAGTCGACTTCCTTCCACAGGTCCGCGGATCTGCCGCGGCAGGCGAAGTAGTCGCCGCCTCGCCCGTGGTTATCGTAGATCTGCGCCTTGTTCTTCAGGCCGAACAGTACGCGGAATTCCTTCAGGCAGCCCGTGGGGATCTTGCGGCTGATCACCTCCGGACCGCAGACCGAAAGCCCCATGTCCCCAGGCAGCGGGCCGCAGGCCGCGAGGGCCTTGGCGTATGACGCCAGCTCGAAACTGTTGGCGTAGTACGGACGCGGCATGAAGTATATGCGGTTGGCGGGATCGATGCGCTTGATGCGCTTGTGCATGCCTGTAAGAAAATGATGCAGTGCCTTGAAGAACCCGCCCGCGCCGAAGCGATCGACAGTGGCCGGGCTCATTTTCGAGCCGCTATCGTCAAACTTGAGGACGAATTCCCGACAGCCCGCACGGTAGTATTCAGCCGCGCCGGTGCGGCGCCTGGGCTTTTTCTTTCCGACGGCGACCTCGTCGTATCCGGAGATGAGCTTGTCCATCTCCTCGTCGGCGGCTTGCAGCGGGTTGCCGTAATACACCCACGCGCCGTGCGGCCGAAAGTAATCCGCGCGAAAGCTCTTACCAGCCTTTGGTTTCGCCTCGAAGAACCACCCGTAGTTGGCCTTGTAGCGCCACTCCCACTGCCTTGGCCTCTTGTTACCGCGCAGGCGAAAACGTGGAAAATCGGCGATCTGACCTTCGCGAATGTAAGAAACACCGTTTTTTCTGAAGAGCATCTGCCGCAGCGTGCACAGCGCCCAGAAGTCGCCCGCCGGCGAGTTACCGCCCAGCACGACAATGTTGGGACAGTCGCCCTTTCCTGCGGCGCTCAGCAGAATATAGGCGTCCGGTCCGGCATTCTTGACGCTCGTGTCGAGTGTGGTCAGCGCCTTGGCGTGCGCCGTGCGACCGGCGGCGGAGTTCCGCGTGGAACCACCGACCAAAACGACCGTTCCTGTTGATCGAGCGGTTCGAAGAAACGACGATACCGTTATCGCCCTGACATTATCCTTGCCCAGAAGCCTGGTGAGTTCCTTCTCCAGCGTGTCGGGCGCGCCGTAACGGTCCGGCTTGACCAGGAGCACCTTGCCGGCCGCGAAGAGAGTGTCTTTCATCTGCGCCTTCTGCGGCGTGGGGATGATCGCCGTTTCGAGATCTCCGGGCATGTACTCGGCTACCACTTTGCTTAGCTGCCTGGTCTCGCCCGCCCGCACCGAACCACCGGCCATCAGGGCCATGACCAGGAGGACCGCCCGAACTGTCGGAACCGAAGGAAATGCCATCATACCTGCCGAAAACCTATTCTCGCGCGGCGCACCTGCGCGATCGATAGCGGATATTATACCACGCGGCATGCGGTTGACAAGATTTGCGGTTCGCTCTGCTGCTTTTGGTCTGCGGCTGGGGTATTATACTGGTGCGTGCTGAAAACATGGGAACTGAACGGAGTGCGGACAATACATATGATTACTCGCCAAGCGACAGAACAGTATGCTGACGGCAGAGCACGGTTCTTCGTTGCTTGCGTCCTGCTGGCGAGTCTCTGCGGTACTACATGCGCCGGCGGTAAAACAG
This sequence comes from Phycisphaerae bacterium, assembly GCA_016782885.1. Classification (GTDB taxonomy): domain Bacteria; phylum Planctomycetota; class Phycisphaerae; order SM23-33; family SM23-33; genus BS750m-G57. Next base: position 3,853 of record JADHXQ010000114.1, read on the forward strand.
TCTTGCCGCCGTTCTCGTGGGATACCGTTCCGGTCTATATCCACTTCGGCAACAGCAGCGGGCAGTTGACCGACGAAGAAGCCGAATTCGTGGCACGGACATCGAACTTCGTCTGCTTCGAGAAGGGACACGGAAGGGGGCGATTGGGTTCTACAGAGAAGGGGATCGCACACGACGCCAGGCGGTTAAAGGCGCTGAATGGCAAGATGAAAGTGCTGTTCTACTGGAACGGGTTCCTCAACTATCCACTGTACGACGCCTGCAAGGAGTTCGGCAAGCACCCTGATTGGATCTTCCGAGACGCCCAGGGCAAGCCCCTCTACAAGATTAGAACGCTTGAGCAATACAACCTGCTTAACGCTGAGTTCCGCCAATGGTGGGCCTCCATTGCCGGAAAGGCCGTCAACGATTACGGTTGCGACGGTATCTTTATGGATGCACTGCTTCAAGCCACGAGCCCCAAGTGGGTCAGCAAGGGGTGGGGGCGTGGAAAAGAACCCCTGGTTAAGAAGGCTGTAACCGACATGATGCTATTGGCCAAAAAAAAGATGGGTGACAAGGCGATCCTGCTATACAACGGACTGCGAAGCTCGGACCGCGGAGGGGCGATGAGGGGGCGCGAGTTCCTGCCCCACGCCGACGGCGTCACAGTGGAGCACTTCGGAGCGTTCCAGAGTCGAACGAAGGAATCTATCGCGGGAGATATCGAGGCGATAGTCCAGGCGGGAAAAGGTGGAAAGATCGTAGTGGTTAAAGGTTGGCCCGACCCGCGGTTCAACTGGACCAACAAAACGAAGATGAAACTCTCCCGCGACCAGCTTGCCAAGGAAGCCCGAGAGAAGATCACGTTTTCCCTGGCGTGTTTTCTGGTTGCGGCCCGGAAAAACAGCTACTTCTGCTATTCGTGGGGATACCGGGCCCAACACGGATCCCTGATCGACTATCCGGAGTTTCACAAACCTCTCGGCAAGCCCAAAGGCGATGCGACGAAGAAGAAATGGATCTACACCAGATCGTTCGCCCGCGCCGAAGTATGGGTCGACCTGTCGGCGCGAAAAGCCCGGATTGATTGGAAGGCGAAAAACTCCCAGCCCGCGGCGCCCGTGCGAAAATTGTAGAATTGGCTGGAATCCGCGGTTAAACCTGTTTTTCCGTGGTTTCGTTAGCACGCTGATCGGTAGAATGCTTCCAACCAAACCACAGAGCTGAACGATGTCCTGGAATTGGAGCAGGTGTGATGAGTGGTGAAATGATTGAGTCTCTTGCGGATATCTGGCCGATGCAGGCCGAACTGAACAAGCGCGCGGGTTTCGATACGGGCGCACTCGGCGAGGCGCTTCGCTCCGCGGAGGCCGACGGGACCCTGCCTGATGAAGGCGGTCTGCGGACGGAAATCGGACGGGCGGTGAAAAACTACATCGACGCGATGGCCTCCGAATGCCACGAACTCCAGGAATGCCTCTCCTGGAAACACTGGTATCGCGAAGCCAAAGAAGGGCGCCAGTACGAACTGCAGGACGTCCAGAACGCCCGCGTAGAAGCCACCGACATGCTGTTCTTCCTGATCAGCATCTGCCAACTCCTCGGTCTGGCGCCCGGGGACCTGTTCAGGCTCTACGCCCAAAAACTGGGCATCAACCACAAACGCCAGGACGAAGACCGCTCCCAGGCCGAACACGCCTCGCACGAAGACGAAAATCGGGAAGTGGTCTGACGCTGCCGAGGAACTAGACTTTCCCCGCTGACGGGCAGAGCGCCGCGATGGGGCAGTTGTCGCAGTCGGGTTTGCGTGCGCCGCAGACGGCCCGCCCGTGGAAGATCAGCAGGTGGGAAAAGAGGATCCATTCCTCCGGCGGGACGATCGCGACCAGGTCCCGTTCGATCTTCACCGGTTCTTTGTGTTTCGTCAGGCCCAGTCGCCCCGAAAGCCGTATCACGTGAGTGTCGACGACCACCCCTTCTGCCAGACCAAAGGCGTTACCGAGCACGCAGTTGGCTGTCTTTCGCGCGACGCCGGGCAGCGTGAGGAGTTGGGCCATCGTGCGTGGCACTTTTCCGTCGAAGTCGCTGATGATCTTCGCGCATGCGCCGCGGATGTTCCTGGCTTTGTTACGATAAAAACCGGTCGAACGGATTTCGTTTTCCAGAGTGTTCCGGGGTGCCGAGGCGTAGTCCCTTGGCGTTTTGTACTTCTTGAACAGTGTTTTGGTGACGAGGTTTACGCGTTTATCGGTGCATTGGGCCGAGAGTATCGTAGCCACCAGGAGCCTCAACGGATCGCCGTGCCTCAGCGCGCATCCGGCGTCGGGATAGGCTTTCTTGAGCCTGGCGATCAGTCTGGCGACGCGCCGGATCAGATTTGCTTTCGATTCCCGTGGCATGAGGCGCCGATTACCTGCTGAGATAGGAGTTGATTCGTTCTGCCGCTTTTCTACCGTCGCGAATCGCGCTGACAACCAGTTCCGGTCCGTTGACGGTATCGCCGGCTGCGAAAACACCGTCCTCCGACGTCTGATATCGTTCAACATGCACCCCGCCATCATCGTCGGTGGTCAGGCCGAACTGCTCCGCGAGGTCCGGATCGAAGGTTCGCTTGAATCCCACAGCCAGCAGGGTGAGGTCCGCGGGGACGAGAAAATCGCCTCCCGGTACCGCGACCGGTTCGTTCCGACCGCCGTGGATGGGCGCCCACTGGACTTCGGTTGCCCCCACCGCGGTCAACTGCTCGGCGCCGCGGAATTCGTTGGCCTGCACCTGCCACCGGCGATCGGCGCCGGCGGCGGTCTTCTCGTCGCGGGTCGGATCGTTAGCGACCTTGTCCTCGGGCAGGATCTCGAGTTGGACCACTGACTTTGCGCCCTGGGCCAGAGCGGTTTCGACGCAATCGTTTCCGGTGTCTCCGCCTCCGATGACGACGACGGATTTGTCTTTGGCGGAGATCGCTTCCCGCCCGCCGAGATAGTCCAGGGCGAAATGTATTCCGTTGAGTTTTCGTCCGGGTATGTTCAGGTCGATCGGCGCGGTAGCGCCGGTGGCGAGGCAGACGGCGTCGAAGTTTTCTTTGAGTTTCGCGGCGGTGATATCCTTACCGACAACCGTTGCGGTTTTGAAGGCGACTCCTTCGGCGGTGAGTTGTTCGACCCGCCGGTCGATGAGATGTTTTTCCAGTCTGAACTCGGGCACGCCGTATCGCAGCAGTCCTCCGACGGCGTCATCGCGTTCGAAGACGGTCACGTCGTGTCCCGCGCGGGCGAGTTGTTGTGCGGCGGTCAGGCCGGCGGGTCCCGAACCGACTATCGCGACAGACTTGCCCGTCTTTGCGCGGGGCTTCCGCGGCGTGATCCAGCCCTCGGCGAAGGCCTTATCGATGATATCGCGTTCGGTCCGCCTGATTTCGACGGTCGAAGCGTTCATCGCCGACTTGCACTGCGTCTGACACGGCGCGGGGCAGAGGCGGGCGGTGAACTCGGGGAAATTGTTGGTCTCGTGGAGCATTTCGGCCGCCCGTCGCCATTTTTTGTTGCCCGCCAGTTCGATCCATTCGGGTATGCGGTTTTCCAGCGGGCATCCGGCTTCGAGGCATCGCGGGTTGAGGCACTGGAGGCATATTCCTCCCTGCAGTGCCCTCAGGGCGTCTCCGTCGCCTGGTTCGGCGGTCAGGAAGTTGGCGATGGCCTGTTCGTAGCGTCGCAGACTTGCTTTCTTCGGTCCGTTCCATCCGGGCAGGATGCTTCTCATCGGTCGCATGCGTTTGATTAATTGCATCAACCAACTGGGGGCCGCGAGGTTTATCTTTGGCTTCCAGAACGGTATGGGCAGGGTCACGGTCAGCAGGTGACGGTAGGATATCCGGTCGCCGTTGGCGGGATTGACGTCGTATTTTTCGCGGTCGCGGTTGAATTTTTCGCCGCTGGTGGCCAGTTCGGCGGTGAAGAAGATGTCCTTGATGAGCATCGCCGAAGCGAGGTTATGCGCGACTGCCCGTGTGGCTGGATAACCCGCGGCCGCATCGTCGTGATCGTAAACCGAGCGCAGGGAATCGGCGTACTTTTGGGCGTAGGACATCGAGCCCCATCGCATCGTGTCGTAGAGGCGTACGATAATGTCGCGTTTCAGTGGTTCGTCAATACCTGCAAGGCTCGAGATGAGTTCGGCCCCCAGTTCTCGCAACTCCTGGCCCGTGCGGCGTCCTGCGCGGTAGCGGCGGACGGTCCAGCGGTATTTATCTTCGAGCGTTTCGGCCCAGCCCGTTCGTTGCGGCGCGCCGCGGAACAGATCGGGTTTGACCACGAGCTTTCGCCCCATGTTGAACGCGTAGAGGTTCTCCCTGGCGTGTGCTTTGATGGTGTCCTTGATAGCCCAGGCGATCGAGTGCATCGAGACCGGGACAAGCCCTTTCTGGAACGCGAAACCGAGCATCATCAGGTTGGCGTAGACTTTCGATCCGAGATACTTTTCGCATATGGTTGCGATGTCCCTTGCCAGGTAGTCGCTTTCGCGGGTCTGGGTCCGGATGACCTTTTCCAGTTCGTCGGGGTCGAAGTCATCGGTGCCTATAATCCCGTTGATCGTGGCGATTTTGTTGGTATTGATGACCGCGGCGGTGGTTTCCGGCGAGGCCACCCTCATCCTGCCCGAGGGATCCATCGCGCGTGCGGCTTCCAGAATATCCACGCCGAGCAGCAGGTCGGCCTTTCCGTATGGTATGCAGGCGGTAACGGGTTTGTCGGCGATGTTGTAGACGACCTGGCTGACCACGCCGCCGTTTCTGATCGCCAGGCCCTTTTTGTCGAGGAAGACGACCTTGTATCCTTCGTAGTGACCTGCGCGGACGACTATGCTGGTGACCGTTCCGATGCCCATTCCGCCCACGCCGGTCAGGCAGCACCGCCAAAGCTCGCCGGGCTCGGGTTTTCGGGGCTCGGGTATTTCATCGAGATGCAGTTCGGGCACGCGCGATTTCCGGGGGCGTTTCCGCTTGACGGTGATCCGCTCGAAGCTGTTGCACGCGCCGACTCGCCGGCAGGCCCCGTCACCGACGCACCACGACAGATCGGTGTCTATCTTCATACCGTAGTCGGTCTTTACGTGCCTGAGTCCCGGGCATCCGGTAAGTTCGGCGCAGGCAAGGCAGAAGCGGCAGATATCCGTATTGACGTTCATGTGCTGCGATTTCGGCAGGTATCCGCGATCGCGGACGATCTGGCGCTGTTCCCTCCGGCGCCGCCGCTGGCGCGTGATACCGCATTCCTTGTCGGCGATGATCACTTTAACACCGTCCTGGAGAAACGTTTGTTCCAGCAGGTGGCGGTATTCAGCGGTCTCTTCGGGGTCCACGCGGATCACCGGTACATCGGTGGTACTGGCCAGACCGCGAACGGTCTCGGCGATACTCTGGACTTCCGTGTGCGAGCCCAGAACGTCGAAGTCGAGTTCCGGCGTGGTCTGGTGACCGGTCATTCCCGTTGTCGAGTTGTCCAGGATGATAAACGTGATGTTCTGCCCGAGTTTGATCGCCTGGCTGATTGCCAGCACGCCGCTGTGGAAGAACGTCGAGTCGCCCATGAAGACTACTTCGCTGTTATCGATGAACGGGTCGGTTCCGCTACCGGTCCCGCCGCCGAGGCCCATGCCCGACAGGTCGTGCATCAGCGCCTTGTTGGGCGGAAACATCAGCATCGTGTAGCAGCCGATATCACCGTGGAACACCATGTCCATCGGTCCGCGCTTGTGGACGCGGCGCATGTAGTCGGCGTCCATGAAATGTTTCTTGACCTGCAGGCAGAGACTCGCCGAATCGCGGTGCGGGCAGCCCGGGCAGAACGAGGGGATCCTCGGCGGAAGCGACCCGACGTCGGCCCGGTTGGCCGTGTCTATGAAATCCATCTCGCGGGCCATCACCGCTTCCGAATCGTCATTTACCGCGGGCAGGCCGGTCGAGGGCTCCGCCCGGTGGACGCCGCCGGCCCAGCGGAACAGCGGTACGAGGCGCTCGGTCAGGATCGAGGGATGCAGACCGGCGACATGTGGAAGGCCCGGGAGCCCGGCGGGGAACTGCTTGCCCCAGACTTCCGCCTGGCCGGCGGGTCCGCCACTCTGCCGGTCGGCAAGCACGATCTGTGCGACCTGTTCTTCGATGAATCCGCGGCGTTCTTCGACGACGATGATCCGGTGGCATTGTGCGGCGAGGCGGGCGACCATTTCGGCGTCGACCGGGTAGGTCATACCGAGTTTAAGGACCGGACACTCGCCCAGCTTTCCGGTTTCCATGAGTGTCTGGATGAGGTATCCGTGGGCCAGTCCGCTGGTGATGAATCCCAGCGGGCGTTTTGTTTTGTCGCCGCTCTGGTAGTCGATGCGGTTTACACCGAGTTCTCTGGCTGCCTGCATTGCCCTGGCCTGTCGCCCGGTGAGCGATGCTTCCTGCCACCATGTTCTTGGCGGTAGCAGGACGCGCGTGTCGAAATCGACTTCGGTGGTGTCGAGCATCCTTTTCTGGCGGGTGTTGAGTTTCGGGAACTGATTCGGCGAGCACTGCACCGTCCCGCCTCCGTCGGCGAGGTTGGTGGTGACGATATAGCCCATGTACAGTTCGCAGCGGCGTGAGATCTTGAAGGCGAGGTCCACAAAATCCTTGACCTCCTGGGCGTTTGACGGTTCGATCACCGGGATGTAAAGGTGTTTGGATATGTACCGGCTGTCAGCGGCTACTTGCGTGGAATCGGACCACGGGTCGTCGCCGTATACGACAATGGCGCCTCCCTGTTTGTGCGCGCCGGCGAGGTTGCCAAGGGCCAGTGCGTCCGCCGCTACATGCACCCCGACGCTCTTCATGGCGATCATTGCACGGCACCCGATCGACTGGGCGCCGTTGAGCATGGCGCCGGCAAGGGCCTCGTTGTGGTTGATCGCGGCGCGGATGCCTTTTTCCAGCAGCAGTTCTCGAATGTAGAGCATCGAGTCGAAGAATCCGGCAATAGGGCTGCCCGGATAGCCCGCAAGAAGATGCACACCTCCCTCGGTTTCCAGCGCTCCTTTGAGCACCAGTTCGCTGCCGGTGAAAATTTCCGGCCCTTCGCCAGTCAGGAATCTAGGGTCAACAGCCATCGTCAGGACATTCTATTAAACTACCGGGCAAACCCCCAAGATAATAATGTTACTCACCGCGATGTGGGTTGTGCCCCCATTTGAGCTTGGTGGTGAGTGTCTGGAAGAATCCGTGTTCGGGATGGGGGACGATCAGTGTCGCGTGGTCGGCGCGGCGGATTTCGACCACGTTGCCGTCGCACAATCCGCAGGTCAATTGTCCGTCGACCATGACGGAGGTGCCAACGTTTACCCTTACCGCCCGCACGACAATAGGCTGGTCGGTCTGCACCACTATCGGGCGCATCGACAGGGTATGGGCGGCCAGCGGTGAGATCGCTACCGCATCGACCGTTGGTTCGATGATAGGCCCGCCGATGGACATGTTGTATCCGGTCGAGCCGGTTGGCGTGGCGACAACCAGTCCGTCGCCGAGGTATTTGGCGATCTTTTCGCTGCCGCGTGAAACGTCGAGATCGATTATCCTGAACGGCGTGCCGGCGGTGATAGCTACTTCGTTGGCGGCCGGTGAACTGAAAGTCTTCTCGCCATGCTGTTGGACGGAAACTTCCAGCATGATGCGCCGGGTCGGTAGTATTTTTCCGGTCAACACGCCGTCGAAGTGTTCCCGCATTTGTTCGATATTGAATTCCGCCAGGAATCCGAGCTTGCCCATGTTTACCCCCAGCAGTGGGGTATTGGTTCCGGCCAGTGCCCGTGCGGCCGCCAGCAGCGTACCGTCCCCGCCGAGCACTACGCACAAGTCGGTTGGCGGGAGGTCCGCGGTCGGGAGCTGGTCGACATCCAGTGTCGCGACCACTTCAGCCCGTTGGCGGATCCACGGTTCGAGCGTGCCGACCTGCTCGGACACGCCGCTCTTCGAGTAGTTGGCGAGTATCAGTACTTTCTTGTCGGACATGGGCGTATATCCTGTGGGCGGTTACTTCGTGCCGCCGATCTGTCCGCGCGAGCCGAGGTACAATTGCTGTCCGCTGGTTACCGTGAGGCCTGGATCGAGTTTGGCGGCGAGTTCTTCGGCGCTGTCGGCGAAAAGGGGCGATATTTCGATAGCGGCGGCCACTTGTCCGTCGGCGTCGAGGGGCAGTTCCACTCCGGCTGCTTCCAACCATCCGGCGGCGCGGCGGACCTGGCTGTGGAGACTGGTTACGGGTGAATCCAGCCCTTGGGCGTTCTTGATAGGGCTGAACTCCTCGTTTCGTCGGGTCTCGAGAATCACTGTTTTGTCGGTGAGCGACATGGCGTCGAAGATGAACATTTCAAGTTTGATCGCGTTGGGCTCGGCGGGCGTGACTTTCTGACCGGCGGAGTCTATGTGGGGCACGACCTTTTCGGCGCGATGGAAGGGCAGGCCGCATCGCCCCCCTTCGGTCAGGCGTTCGATGAACGAACGGTTCAGGATGTGGATGGCGATCGAGCCGGCCGAAAACTTCAGAAATCCCTGGTTGTTGGTGCGCCTGGCGAGTTCTTCGGGCATGTCGGAGTATTCGATCACCGACGTCTTTCCGTTGACTATGCAGAAGTTGCCCAGCTTCTCCATGGGGTCGCGTTTGGGCAGGGCCTTGGCGCTCATCTCGGAGTGGTTCAGGTCGTGCAGGCCGATGAACAGCGGATCGATGCATCTGACCAGCGGATTGTCGACCTGGAAGTAGCTTATCAGTTCGATACCCCTGGCGGACATATCGTCCAGCGAACCGCTTTGTCGCAATGCCGGAAGGACTCCACCGTGCCCGTCGGGGCTGGCGGCAAGGGTGCCTTTGGACTCGAGCAGGAGCTTACCGTCCATTCCGATCGCGGGCATTGTACCCTGGCAGAAGCAGCGTACATTGTCGCCATCGAGTCCGAAGTGGCGATTCCTCCGGAGGAACGCCTTGGTCTGCGCGTCGTTGGCCCGGCTGGTCATTATGTACCACGGAATCGCCTTCCCTGCGCGGTTCGAGGCGGCTTGGATCTGCTCGGCAAAGATCTGGAAGAGCGGTTTCTTGGCTACGGGGGTAGCCTGGAAGCATCCCTTTGGTCCGTCGAATCCCAGGCGGGTTCCCTGCCCGCCCGCCACGACGCATGCGGCGACTTTTCCCCGGGCCAGAAGCTCGTTTCCGCGATCCTTTGCGCGGTTGTAGAGTTCGCTCTGTTCGGCGTCGGCGGGTTTGCGCGGTAGTACATGCGGCGGGACGATATCGGCGCTGACGGGCGGCGCCGGCGTGTTATTGACAAATTGTTCGATAAAGCTCTGCAACTGCTCGAAGTCGATGTTCCCCAACTGCTCCAGCAGCGCATCGGACTTCGGGGTGTCCAGTTCTTCCCAGAATGCCAACAGGTGTTCCTGCCCGAATTTCCGGAGTTTGTGCCTCATCTCTGTGGGATCAGTCATCGTTGTCTATCTCCCTGCACGGGCCGCACGATGATGGCTATATACTGGGCACGGGGCGGTCTGTCAAACATATTGCCCTTGCGGAATACCGTGATCGGGCCTATAATTAAAGTAGAAATAGAAACCAGTGCGTTCGAGAAGAGACCGATCGACAGCGCAAGTACACCGCAATCATTTATTCTGATCCGGCGAGCTTTCGTCAGGTGTTGTCGCCAGTCGCTTCTCAAGCCGCGTCCGGTTTTACGTGCCGGGCGGATTTCAGAGTGTCGTGTTATTCGATAAAGCCTGTACCTTGCGTATGTTGGCGGTAGGTAGTTCACCGATTTGTTTTTGTGTCGTGTTATAATAGTTGCATACCGCTCGACGCGGGTGTATAGTTTTGCGAGTTTCTACAGGTTTCGTATCCTGAAGGCAATATCGAATAAACGACGGGTTCAAGGCCGGTGTTACTCGCCGGCCAAGCCGTAGCGCGTTGCATTTGCCGCAGCCGTGAAAGGTATCATTAATGATTGTTCTTTTCTCATTCGGTACAGCAAAGCGCGTCGGCGTAATTTGAGGAGATAGTATCATGAGACGCAGTAAAGGTTTTACGCTGGTCGAGTTGTTGGTTGTAGTCGCGATTATCGCGATTTTGGCTATGTTGCTCGTGCCCGCTGTGCAGCGGGCGATCGAACTGGCCAATCAGGCGTCGTGTCGTGCCAATCTCAGCGGTTACGGGAAAAGCATCGCCATGTACAAGGCCGAGAACCGGAGCCGGTTCCCGCTGATGAAAAACTATGGTAATCCCGAAGCGGTGATCATGGTGTCGCATTACGCCAAGGATATCGAAGAGCTGGCGGGCAAGACCGAGGCGGCGATGCAGAACATGTGGATCCTTATTGATAAGGGTCTTGTCGGTGAACAAGATTTCTCATGCCCCTCGGACACCGACTATAAACCCCGCGAGTTAACCACAGCCCAGATAGACGCCGGCACTCACGCCGTGGGTTGGATGTCGTCAAGTAACTTCTCGTACGGTATACATTCTCCGTACAAGACGGCCACCGCTGACGGCACTACCAGGAATCCGGCGTCTATGGATTCGCAGTTGAAGGGTTCGTTTATTATCATGGCCGACAGGAATCCCACGGAGGGTATTGGCGCCGCTGCACGTGGTATCCAAAAGGAGGTACTGGCTCCTGACGGAACGATCACGACAGAAGGCGTGCTCCCCTCTAACCATCCGAAGGATGGCGAGGCATACCTGACGATCAGTGGTGCGGTGGGCTGGAAGGGCAGCCTCGACGATTCCCTCGTCAATAACGATGATTTCTACGAGCTGCAAACGGGCGCCGCAACGATACCGAAGAACAAGAACGACCAATACATCATTCGGCATCCTCAGCCCAGCGATTGATCGCCAAACAACCCTCTCAGCGGCGCATTGAGCCATTGAGAATTACGGCAGCACCGGCGGGGCGGTCCGAAAGGGCCGCCCCGTTTCTTTTGGCGCTATACACGCTTCTTCGCAGGCGATGTGAGTTCTCGGATTTTCCACTGTCGCGCCGGATCTGCTATAATACCTACGGTGAAACGCCACCGGTCAATCAGTCGGTGTCCGGAGAAAAACGAACGTGGAACTCAGCATAACACTGGAACATCCGCAAAAGGCCGCCATGCTTTTCGGCCCGGCCGACAAGCATTTGAAGCTCATCCGCGATTCTCTTTCCGTGCGGATCTTCGCGCGCGACGGAACCGTCAAGATCAGCGGTCCGCCAAAGAGAGTCTCACTTGCCGCCGCGGTCCTGGAAACGCTGCAGCGAGCGGTGCGGCGGAACCTGCCTGTCAGCATCAACACCGTTACCGACGCGATCGCCGGCGCGGCATCTTCGGCCCACGGGCAGGTCGACGGAGAGATACTCGATGTTTACGTGTCGGGCAAACCGGTGCGCCCCAAAACCCCCGGTCAGCATCGTTACGTGGAGGCCATGCAGAAATGCGACCTGGTCTTCTGCACCGGACCGGCGGGCACGGGCAAGACGTATCTCGCCGTCGCGGTCGCGGTGCACATGCTCAAGGGCGAGCAGGCCAAACGCCTGATACTCGTTCGCCCCGCAGTGGAGGCCGGAGAAAAACTGGGCTTCCTGCCCGGAGACATGCAGGCAAAGGTAAACCCGTACCTCAGACCGCTCCTGGACGCGCTGAACGACATGATGAGTTTCGAGCAGGTGCGGCGGTTCATGAGCAACGATGTAATCGAGATCATCCCGCTGGCGTTCATGCGCGGGCGAACTCTCAACGACTCGGTGATCATTCTCGACGAAGC
>JADHXQ010000115.1 GCA_016782885.1 Phycisphaerae bacterium
CAGTTCGGGCTCAATTGCCCCAGACGGCCGGGTCGCGGTAGTAACGCACGTTCATCTTCCCGAGGCGCCCGCCGTGGGCCTTCAGGCGCCGGCGGAAATCGTCCCAGTCGCGCAACTTCTTCGGCGACCAGCCCACTTCCGCCAGCGCGATCAGTCGCGGGAACACCTGGTAGTCCACGCGGGCGAGCGTGCCCGTCCTCGGGCGATACTGCGCCCAGTTCCGCCAACGGTCCATCCACATCGGCGCCTCGACGCCGAGAATGTGCCGCATCTTGTCGGCGGGCATGTTCGCAGGCATCGGCTCAAAGGAATACGACCGCGCCACGGAAACTTTCCCATAGGACATGTCGAGGTAACAGTGGCTCGACGGCGACATGACGACGTCGTTTCCCCTCTTCGCGGCGGCCAGCCCGGGACCGATTCCGTGCCACGATTGAATGGTCGCGCCGCTCGACAGGCCCGCGCGGGCGACCTCTTCCCAACCGTACAACCGCTTGCCCTTTTTCGCGAGGATCTTCTCGACGCGCTTGATGAAGTAGTTGTAGAGCCCGTGAACGTTCTTCAGGTTCTCAGCCTTGATCCGCGCCTGGCACTTGGGGCAGATTTTCCACGCGTCCATGATCGGCTCATCTCCGCCGATGTGGACCCACGGGGCGGGAAACAGATCGGACACCTCGCCCAGCACGCCTTCAAAAAACTCAAAGGTCGTATCCTTCCCGGCGCAGAAGATGCGGTTGACCAGGTGCGCGCCTCGGAGGCGCCCGGCAACACCTTCGCACGCCAGTTGCTTGGGGTATGTTCCCACGGCCAGGCCGCAATGACCGGGCATCTCGATCTCGGGTATCACCATCACGCGGCGGTTCCTGGCGTAGGCGAGGATCTCGCGGATCTCGCCGGGCGTGTAATACTCCCGGGCGGTCTTGCCGCCGGCCAGCGGCTTCTTGTCAGCGTCGGTCTTATGCACCCCGTGCCGCGTCAGCTCGGGGTATTTCCTGATCTCAATCCGCCATCCGACACGCTCGGTCAAGTGCCAGTGGAAGCGGTTCATCTTGTAACGGGCCAGCAGGTCGATGTACCGTTTCAGCCAGTCCATATGGTAGTAGCATCTGCCCGTGTCCAGCATCAGCCCGCGCCAGGGGAACCTGGGCGCGTCGGCGATCTTCACTTGCGGGATGGCCAGGGAAGTCTTCTCGCCCTCGACGGGCGGAGGCGGCAGTTGGAGGATCGTCTGGCAGGCGTAGAACACGCCCGCGGGCGCCGGGGCCTCTGCGATGGCCCGGTCCTTGCGAACCTCCAACCAGTAGCCCTCCGCGCCGAGATCCTTCCTGTCCGCGGATAAGCGAAGAACGATGCAGCCGGCGTGGTCCTTGCGCTCCGAGGCGCCCATGACCTCGAGCGTGAGCCCCGCAGCCGCGACCAACTGCCGCGCCAGGTATTGTCCCTCGCTGCGGGTATCGGCGGTAACGAGAATCGCCGACTGCTTTGTCAGGACGAACTTTCCGCCGGGGACCTCCATCTTCATGGGACGCGGTATGACCGCCAGGGGGTTTGTCTGATCCGTCTGGTCCGTTTGCCCCTGCGCCACAGCCGCAATCGAAATTATCGCTAGTATAACTCTCGTTACCATGGCGTATCTCCCGCGGGCAATCTATCGCTCAATCGCACTGAATACAAGGGCGTTACGGGAAGTTTACTTCCGCGCCGCGGCGGCGGGAGCTGCTTCCGCGCCGGGAGCAGCGATGAGTTCGAACGGTATAGCCGGTAACGCGCCCAGCGATATTCGGCGTCTGATTATCCTGGGCTTTTCCCCGCGTTTGCGTTTGCGACTGCTGCTTGACCAGTATGTCGAAGTCACTTCCACTGACCCGATGGCGATGAGGTTCCCTTTCTCGCCGGGCCTGGCCAGTTCTTTATCGACGCTGAATTCAACGAGCAACCCGCGCTGATCGGGCAGGACCTTCTTGATGGTGACGCCTTTGGGCGGCTGGTTCAGCTTCAGTTGAAACTTCCGGTCGAGCAGACCCTGGGGCGCGGCGATTCTGGTGTGGGCGGTGCGTCCGGGGATGAGCTTGACGGGTTCTTCGTCCAGCACGGTAAAGGTGATCTTGTTGCGCCGCTCACCGGTGATAGTAACGACCCAGTCCTGTGCGGGCACCAGGTGGCGATAGAGAAACGCCTGCATCATGTCCTCGGCGGGTTTCGCCTGGCGGGATATCTCCTTCCCTCCGATTACCGCACTGCCGATCAGGCGCATGTTGAGAGGCTCTGACCGTGGGATGCGAGAGACTGTAAGCGTCAGGCGTATCCTGTCCTGACCGGCCGGGATATTTCCCCCTCCCAGCACGAAGCTCCGCGGGGCGCCCTTCAGTTCCAGGGCGATCTCGCCGGAATAACCGTCCTTCCGCAGGGCGTAGACCGTGATCGGAACGGTCATACCGCTGAGAGCGTTGATTCCGGACGGAACGACGCGCAGCTCGAAATCCGGGCGGCGCAGGCTCACCCGCAGGCGATACCCGTAAGCCGATCCGCCTTTGTGCTGGGTGTCGCCGAGATGAACCTGATACTCACCGTCGGCGGGCAGTTTCAGTCCGATCCGCGAGTCGGCGTGGTGCGTTACCAGCCCGGCGCCCTTGTCTTCATAATCGTCATTAACCGCCAGGAGCTTCCCCGACACATCGGTGATTTTCAGCAGCGAATCCAGCGGCGATTCGAGGCGCCTGGCAAGCACCTCAGCCACCACCTCGTCGCCCTTTCGCCCGGTGAAACTGAACACGTCCCAATCGCCCGGCCGGTCGATGTGCCCGTTGATGATCATCGGAAGCTTGATCCGCTGAGCGGCGGTTTTGTTGTTCGGTTCGGACTCCGGAGATTCCGGGAGCGTGTCGAGAACGAACGGCATGGCGTTGGAGGAGCACTTGTCCTTGTCCAGCGTTATCGGTATGGTTCTCGGCCCGCTCTTTGAGGCATCCACTATCAGGACGTCGGAAGGCAGGTTCCAACCGGTGAGTTTCACGCGCGTTTCGGCTCCGGCCGGTCCGCCCAGCGGGAACACGCCGGTGATAAACGGAAGTTCGCCAATGGTGATGCGATAAACGAAATCCTCACGTCCCCGGTAGATTGAATCCTTGATCTCCAGTACGTATTTCCCGTCGGCGGGCACCTCGTACTGGATAACCGGATCGGGATGGAAGCGGAAGTCGTCGGTGTACGCCACCTCCCTGCCTTTCATGTCGGAAAGCTTCAGCGACGCCTGGAACCATCCGGGGACGGCGTCGGCGAGATAAGGGATAAGTTCGCGGGCGCTGACGACGGCTACGAGTTTCATGCCCTTGCGAGCGGTGAAAGCGAAGCGGTCGATGTCGCCGGGCATGATCTGCCCGTTTACGATCACCGGCAGCGATTTGTCAGCGCCGGCATCGGGGGCCTTGTTGTTGGGCTCGTTTTCGAGATATTCGGTGTATTGCCCAATATCGAGCACGAGCGGATTGGTGACGCCCGAGGAGGTTTGCAGCCGTATTTCGCGCCGCCCCGGTTTGGCGTCTGGAGCGATGATGATGTTCAGCGAAACGGTCTCGCCGAGCTGTGCGTTGGGTTGGCGTTTCGGATCCCTCAGGCGTTCGCGCAGCGACAGAAACGCCTTGGGCGTCATGCGGGCGGCCTTGAGTTTCTTGCAGTAGTTCTTGAACCCCTCGATCACCAGCGACTCGTACGTGTTGCCCCCTGTTCGCCGGTGCTCCGGGATGCGAGCGTATTGCGATTCGAGTTGCCTGACCTTGCTGCTCAACGCGCTGAGTTGATCCCCCGACAGCGGGTCGGCGTGGCTGATGAGTTTGACTTTGACTCCCTGTCCGGAGACGTTACCGCCCGTGACTCCGCTCAGATGCTGCCCGCCCACGGAGACTTCCACGGTGGTTCCCCTGCGCCCGCCGGCGGGGTATATGTAACCGATGTGCGGACCGTCCTGCCCGCGCGTACCGAGCGGGACCGCGAAGAAAGCGAGCAGGAACATCGCTACGCGCCATCGGCGTGAGGGCATTATCGCAAGCTCCATTGCTATCGTTGTGACTTGTCCGAAACCGCGGGTGAGATTTCAAACGGTATCGCGGGAAGCACGCCCATGGGCATGCGGCGCGGCGGGCGTTTCTTTCCGTCCTTGCTCTTGGGGGCGCGCATAATGAACGCATTGACGATCAGGTTGCCCCTGGCGCCCGGTTTGGCTTTGGCGGGGTCTGCTTTCAACTCGAACGTCGCGGCGTCCCGGGCAGCGGGCGTTACTTTACCGATAGAAACTCCGGCCGGCGGTGCGCTCAATTCCAACTGAAGTTGCGACGCCATCGGACCCCTGTTGCCCGTAAAGCGAACCAGCGCGGTTTTGCCCGGCGTAAGCCTGATCGCCCCCGGGCTCATGATTTTCCACGGAGGGTTCCATCGCCCTTTTTTCGACACGATCGCCATCCAGTTTTCCGCCGTCACCAGATGACGGTACAAGAACGCCTGCATCATGTCCTCGGCGGGTTGAGCCTGTCGGGTGACGGATTTCCCGTCAATGACCGACTGCCCGACGAGGTTCAGCATTACCGGCTCGCCTGACGATTTGAAAGGCATTGTCATCGTCAACGCCAGCTTGTCCTGACCGGCGGGGATTCGAGCGCCGCTGAGCACAAAACCGCTCGGCGCGTCGGTCAGTTTAAGCGTGATACTGTCGGAGAAACCGTCTTTCCGCAGCGCGTATACGGTTATCGGAACGATTGAGCCTATACGGGCCGAGATGCCCGACGGTGTGACTCTCAACGCGAAGTCCGGCTGGCTCGGTCCGATGCGAAGGCGGTATCCGCAGTCCGGCCCGCCTTTGTTCTGCGTGTCGCCGAGATGCAGCAGGTATGTCCCGTCAGCGGGCAGTTTGACGCTCAACATCGAGTCGGCGTGATGGGTTATCAGTCCCGCGCCTTTGTCTTCGTAATCATCGTTAACCGCCAGGGTCTTGCCCGCGGCGTCGGTGAGTTTCAGCATTGAGTCCATCGGCGAGCCGAGCGATCGGGCCTGAACTCGCGCAACTACTTCGTCGCCTTTGCGCCCGGTGAAGCTGAAGACGTCCGAGTCGCCGGACCGGTTGATCCGCCCGTTCACGATCACCGGGAGCTTGATTTTTTGCGGCGATGACGGGGTATCGTTCGGTTCGACGTCTCGACATTCCGCCAGTGTATCCAGCGCGAAAGGAACGCGGTTCGAGGCGCGTCGCCCCCTGCCGATAGATATCGAACGAACGCCGGGTTCCCTGTCGGTGTTGTCGAGTTTTATTCGCTCGGCCGGCAGGTTCCATCCCTGGGCCTGCACGATAGTCTTACCGCCGGCGGGCCCGCCGAGCGGGAAGATGCTGGTGACGAACGGCGTGGCGCCCAGCGTGATCCGATAGACGAAATCCTCTCGCCCGCGATAGATTGCATCCTTGATCTCCAGGGCGTATTTGCCCGTTTCGGGCACGAGGTATCGCAGCACCGGGTCGGGGTGAAAGCGGTAGTCGTCGGCGTACGCCACGCGATCTCCCTTTTCGTTGTAGAGCGCCAGGGTGGCTTGGAACCATCCGGGCACGGCGTCTGCAAGATAGGGGATAAGTTCGCGAGCGTCGGCCGATGCCACCAGGCGCGTACCCTTCCTGGCGGTGAATTCGAAGCGGTCGACGTCGCCGGGCATTATCTGCCCGTTTATCACGGCCGGTAGCGAGCCGGTTATCGCAGAGTCGGCGGTCTTGTCATTCGGTTCGGTTTCGCGATACTCCTTGAACTCGGCAACCTGGAACATTCGCGGGTTCGACAGCCCGATGCTTGTCTTGAACCGCATTTCGCGCGGGGTCGGTTTGGCGTCGGGCGAGATTTTTATTCGCAATATGACCTGTTCGGCCAGTTGGGCGTTGGGCTGTCTCTTGGGGTCCCTGAGCTTCTTCATAAGCTCGAACCAGGTCTTCAGATCCATATCCTTCAGACCCATCTCTTTGGCGTAGGCGTTAAATTTTGGTGCGATGGTTGCGAACCTGAGCCCGTAGGGTTTCTTCCTGGCCGATGCGGGCAGGGTCTTCTGCAGCATACTGAACTTCTTCCGCAAATCGTTAACCTGTTTCCTCGACAGCGGCTTGATGTACTTGACGATCTCCGCGTCAACGCCCTTGCCCGAGAAATATACGTCGGTGACGCCTTTGAGGAACTGCCCGCCAACGGTAACTTCGAACGAATCGCCCTGGCGCCCCCCAGCGGGGTATATGTACCCAATATTCGAGACAAACTCCTGGGCCCGGGCGCCCGAAGCGGCGACAAGCAGCATCGCGGCGAACAGAGCGACCCGCAATCGCAATAGATTACTCATGACAAACTCCACCGACCGGTTACATGATCTCGCTGAGACGCCCGCCGATCTTGTAACCGTCTTTTTCCGACGGCGTCGCCAGAACGATCTTGCCCTGCGGGTGCGGAAGTTTGGCTTTCGGATCGATTCCGAGCAGTTCGTACATGCTGCCGATAAGGTCCCACGGGTACACGGGGCGGTCCTTCACGGTTTCGGCCTTGGCGTCGGTCGATCCGACGACATGCCCGCCCTTGAATCCGCCGCCGGCGACAACGGTGGAGAAGACGCGTCCGTAGTGGCTTCGTCCGCCGTTCCAGGGCGGGTCCCACTGGATTTTCGGGCCTCTTCCGAACTCGCCGCCCCACCATACGATGGTGCTGTCGAGCAGTCCGCGATCGTACAGGTCCGTCAACAGCGTGCTCATTCCGGCATCCAGGTTGGGCAGCTTGCGGCGCATGATCTGGAAGTGTTGTTTGTGCGTATCCCATCCGGTGTAATTAATGGTGACGTAGGGAACGCCCTTTTCGACAAGTCGTCGGGCCATCAGGCACGCCTGCCCGAACGTATTCATACCGTAGGCCTCGCGCAGTTCCTCTTTCTCGGTCGACAGATCGAACACCTTGCCCGCGTCGCCAAGTATCAGGTCGTAGGCCTCGTCCTCGCTCTTGCTCAGCGCCTTTATCTGCGGGCTGTCCTTCATCTCTCCGCCGAGACCGTCAAGCTTGTGGAGCAGTTCGCGCCTGGCCTTCTGGCGTGCTCGGGTGATACCGGGCGCGGCGATGCCCTCGACGAGGAACTCCTTCTTGCCCGGGTCGCCGCCGGTGGCGAACGGTTTGTACTTCGAACCGAGGAAACCGGCTTCGGAGAATCGCCCCTGGGGCTTGGTCAGCACGATATACGGCGGGATGAGCCCCTTGTATCCGGCTTTGCGGCCTTTGAACAGCGAGACCACCGCCCCGACACACGGAAAGACATCCCGCCCGCCGGCCTTGCGACCGGTCTGAACCATGTAGGACGCCGTCTCGTGCCCGTTATTACCGTGGGTCATGCTGCGGATGATCGAGTATTTGTCGGCCTGCTTCGCCAGCTTCGGAAGCAGTTGCCCGATCATTATTCCGTCAACGTTAGTTTTTATGGGCTTGTTCAGCGGACCGCAGTAGTCGTTGCCCGCGTCCGGCTTGGGATCGAACGTGTCGATATGCGACGGACCGCCCCACATCCATATCTGGATGACGGACTTGGATTTGGCCTTCAGCGGCGCTGCAGGTGCAGTAACCGCGGCGGTCTGGGCGCATCGACCGGCCAGAGCAAGCCCGGCGGCGGTGTAGAGGCTGCCCTTCAATATCTCGCGTCTGGACAGTCGCACGTTGGAGTGGTTCTTGCCGTTCATAGTATCACCTTGTTGGGAATCTTAGCGTCTGTTCTTAATGTCGGTATAGAAACTCTGAGCTGTTAATAAGAGCCCATGTCAAATCGATCAATGCGGTCCGCCCTCTGACGCCCACGCCGGCGCCCTTGTCCTTGATTTTGCCCCTGCTCTTGGTCTTCGTTTCGGTCCTGGTCGCGGTCCCGCCGGGCTGCGACTGGGCGTAATCCCTGATGATCTTAAGCTCGTCTGCGGTCGGATATCGCGACAGAATCGTCAGGTAGAGCGTAGAAACGGCGTTGCCGGGCTTGCCCTTTGTGTATCGCATCGCCGCCTGGAGTTTCTTGCTGCGTTCGATCTTGTCGCGAATGTGGCTGGAGTTAAGCAGGTGCAGGCGCTGGGCGGCGTTGGGCTTGTTGTTCCGCTCTGACTCCAGGCCCGTATCTCGGGGCGGGCGCCCGAACAGTTCGAGGAACGGGCTTCCGATACTGCCGTCGGGCAGAGCGATCGAGCGGCAGTCTTCGGGTATGAAGGTAAACGGTTCGGGGATGAGGCTCGAGTATGTCTCGGTGGTCCCGGTGATCTGGCAGAGCGCGTCGATGAGCACCTCGGCGTCGAGGCGGCGCAGCGGATAGTGGGCGAATAAGGCCTCGGCTTGGGGATGCTTTGAAGCGGGGACCGCCGAACGCTGGTAGGTTTTCGAGTTCAGGATGATCCTGAACAGATGCCTCATATCGTACTTCGATGCGACCAGCTCCCGCTGGAGCAGGACCAGCAGCTTTGGATTGCCGGCGGGATTGTCGTCGCGGATATCGTCGGGCTCGTGAACAATGCCCCGCCCCTGCAGCCAATACCACGCCCGGTTGGCGATGTTGCGGGTGAACCAGGGATTCCTGGCGCTGGTGAGCCAATCGGCGAAGACCACTCGCGGATCTTTGGTCTCGGTCAGAGCGGCGGGCGTACCATCGGGGAACACCGCCTTTTTCAAGGCTCCGGAAGCCGCGTTCCTGGCCGCCTTCAGCGAATCGAAGTAAACGACCTCTTCCTTCCACTCGGCGGTCTTCTTGAAACCAATCTGCGAGAAAATCACCGCCATACCGGCAAGGCGATCTGTCTTCCACTTGTCGGCGCGGGTTCCCATGAACGTAAGGGCAACCGCCTGTGCGAAAGCCTCGGGCTCCTTGCTCTGCAGGGCGCGGTAGAAGTTGACCTGCGGTACTCGGAAGTTGCTTCCGCTCGAGGTGAGTATCTCGCGGACAAACTTGTCGTAAGGCTTGTTGGTCTTGATGCCCGAGCGAATCCAGTGGTGATACGCCTGCGCCGCGTTAGGCCACAAGTTGATCGGAAACTCGGCTTTGACCCTCAGCAAATCGGACCACTTGTTGGCCCAGTAGTCGCAGAACTCCTCGCGCTTGAACAGTTGCTCGATCAACTCGCTGCGCTTATCGGGGCTCTTGTCAGCCAGAAACGCCCTGGCCTCGGCGGCCGTCGGGATCGTGCCGATCATGTCGAGATAGACTCTGCGCAGGAACACCGCGTCGGTGCAAACCTTCGAAGTCGGGATCTTCAACTCGCCAAGCCCGGCGAGAACCGCCCTGTCGATCTTGGCGCTCGCGGTCGGAATGGCAGCGCTGGCAAGGCTCGCCGTCAGCATAATCGTGGAAATTATCGCCGTCTTCATAATATTGCCTTGTCTAACACTATTAGTGACCGCTCCTCAGATATGGTAACGGTTTTCGGTTGGATTGTTCAACACCGGTGATGTCTTCACATCTCACCCTCGGCATAGCTCATACAGTATACAGTAAAGAACGCACATACGTACCAGTTTATGGCCGTCATTACCTTTCCGGCGCAAAATTAACAGGTAATTTTGGGGCTGTTGAAAAACGGTGTTGTCTGGGCTGTCGAGCCTGAAAGGCTCGCACGGCACGGTGGTGAAGATTTTTCCGTCGCCACATTCTGGCCTATTTCTTGATCGCCGGACCGAAACAGATCAGCTTTGCGTCATTGGTGACAAGGTAGAGCTTTCCGCCGGCGGCCGACATACCGTCAAACGCGGGTTCGGACTTCAACGGATACGACTTGATCTGCGAACCGTCCTTTGTCGAGAAGACCTGTAGCGATGCTCCTGCTCGTCCCTCAAAGGCGGCCAGCGGGTCCTTTTCGTCCAGCACGTCAGGCGGTCCGGCCGCAAACAAGCGATCGCCGGCAAGAACCATCGCCCGGATACGAAGCGGGATCAATTTCTGCCACTTCTCCGGATTGCGGCGTATGAAGCCCGTGCCCTTATCGGTGCCCCGCCCGCCTCTGCGGTGCGAGTCGCTCGAGGCGCCCTTCGGCAACCAGTCGAGCGTCTTCTTGCCCCTCTCGATGAACTCCGGCTCGTTATCGTTATCGTCGGCGAACAGGAGATATCCCTGCGCCGCCGGGATGAACCTCGGGCTCCACAGATGCCTGCGATAGAAATACTTCACCGCGTAGGTCGTGGTGTCGTCGAAGACGATGAGTTGCCCGGCCTTGGGGGAGTGCTGGGCCATGTTGAATCCGGGCCAGCGCTTGGAGTGCATCCAGTAGATGCGATCGTAACCGCTGTCGTCGAGGAACCCGCCGGTGGCAACGAGGTGGTTGACGCCCATGCCCAACTCGCCGAGGGGGCTTTCACGCGTAACCGGAATGCGGTTGAGTTTGGCGTCGAACTTGATTCGCTTCATGTACAGGTCCTTACCGTCGCTGACGATCAGATCCGGCAGGGCGCCTTCCATGGCGAAGGGGCGCCCAACGTCTTTCTTGATGTCCGGCCAGGGGCCTTCCAGATGGTGCGAGTACAACACGTTGCCCGTCTTCGCCTCCAGGCCGTAAACGATTATACCACCGTCGAGGAACGACGATCGACCCGCGGCGAAGTAGACCGCACCGTTCTGCACCAGCACGCTGCCCTGAACCGGCCAGAGCGACTCGACCTGCCCGAACGAGTGTATCTGCTGGTCGCCGGGCGCCGCGCGGAAACGCCACGCCAACTCTCCGTCAGTCGCTCGCAGGCAGTAGACCGACCCGTCGCGGCATCCGAACAGGACCAGCCCGTTATACACCGTCGGCGTCGAGTCGATCCTCCCGCCGGCGATGAAGCTCCAAACGTCCTTGCCGTCGGAGGCGCTGAGGCAGCGAATGCGGTGGACGTCTTTCTCGGCGACGAAAAGCTGATCTCCGACGATCACCGGAGTCGATCCCTTCGAAACAAGCTTGATTTCCCACTGCCTGCTCAGTTCGACCGGTATTGGAGTCTTCGTCGATCCGCTTCGCTTGTTGTTCTTGCGATGCATAGGCCAATCATCGTCCGAAGCCTTCTTCCCGCCGGAGACCTTGCCGTGCGCCGGTCCGCGATGCAGATCGGCATCTGTCGAGGGCTTCAGCGGTTCGATCGTATCGGACGACATCGCCAGAAAACCGGTGACCAGCACGCCGGGATAGCAGAAGCACTGGCTCGTGGGCGTGTAGAACAGCCCGTTTGCCGGCGTGGCACCGGTGAAGCACGGCGAGCGGAGCCAGTCGTGTCGCATGTGCTCGTCGCCCACCGTATCGATAAACTCGGCGCCGCGTTTGGGGCCTATCAGGTAACGCTCGGTGGCCTTGCTGCGGAAGCATCGCGCGTGGTGCCCCGGAGAGATCAGGTTGCCGATCGCCAACTGCTTCTTGACCGCTCCGGTCTTGATGTCTCGCCCGGCCAGTGAACTTCCGCACCAGACCACCCCGCCGCGAGTGACGAACAGGTCCGTCGGCTGGAGGCAGGCCTGCGCCCGCCCGCGAGATCCTGATCCCGCCCAGAGATACTTTCCCTTATCGAGCGAAAACGCCGTCACCTGAACTGCGCCGCCGCCCCGGCGCCGCCTTTGGGGCGGCGCTTTTTTCGTCTCTTTTTTGGGCGGCTGGCCGGGGATGGGTGTCTTGCCGCTTCCGTGGAACAGCACCACGCCATCGCTGATCACCAGCGTGCTGCTCGCCCCGGCGGTCGAACCGATCACGTTCGGAGCCCGCCAGGCCTCCTTGCCGCCCTTGAGGTCGAGGCAGACAAGCTCGTCCATGTTGTGGTAGACGACTTTCCCATCGGCGGCCGACAGGGCGTAGGGAACCACGCGAGTTTTCTCTTTCCGCCATATCTGCTTGCCTGTCTTGACGTCGACGCCGACCAGAGTGTCGTCGAGCGCATCCTTACCGAAACGTTTCTCGGCGGTTATCAGACCCTTGCCCGGTACCTTGACGACAAGCACGCCGTCGCGGAGGATTAGCTCGTCGGCGCCTTTAGTGCCCTCCAACTCCGCGACGAGGGTTTTCCCGGTCGCCGCGTCCAGCACCGAAACCGGACCGCCGCGGAAAGTCAGCGTAACGTAAACGCGATCCCCCTCAACCACCAGGCGACGCGGTATCGTGTGGTGAATGTACCAGCGATTGCCCGTCCCGGTTCCGAACTCCGGTTGCCATTTCCGCATCGGAACCTTCCAGAGCAGCACTCCGCTGGCTGAGTCACGGGCGACAAGTTTGCATTTCCAGGGCACCTTCGTGGTCACGCCGACGACTGATTCGTCGTAAATCGTGAAAATGCGCCCGCCGGCGGTGACTACCGCGTTGACGCTGCTGGGGACCTCGTGGGAGCGGCACCACTTGGGGCCCGCGGCCCAGCGCAAACGCCTGGGCGGGCCGATCTGCTTATCGTCAGCGACCGCGTTTCCGCTGGCGTCGTGGAGGAAGTGCGACCACTCATCGATGTCTTTGGGGCGCGGTTTGACGGTCTTGGCCCACTTACCGCCATCGCCTATGTACGCCACACCGTCGGGCGCCAGCACGCGACGGACCTCGTCCATCGTTACATCACCAAGCTTCTCGCTCACCAGCAAGGTCACCATGTCCTTAACGTAGGGCAGGCGTTTTCCGTCGAACTGGTTGATCGCGACCTGCCCGTAGACGCCGGCGGCGTGAAGAGCTTTTCGCGAAGCCGCCACGCGAGCGGCGTCCGTGTCGAGGCCTTGGACCAGGTAGCTGTCGTTGGCCCGCAACGCCGCGGTCAGCTTACCGTCGCCGCAGCCGACGTGAACCACCAGCCCGCCATGAACGCCGGTGGCCTGGTAGATCGCCTTGGCTGTGATCGACTCGCCCGATGCGAGCGCGGCGAACATCACAATCAGCATTCCTGAAACAAGCACATTACGCAACCGGCATGCAGGCTGACTCATATGGCAACTCCTTCAATCCTGTAAATCTCAACGGACCCCAGTATCAATCAACATATCATACACGCCTTCGCTGCGGTTCCAAACAAGTTTCGCGGGCCACAGCAGGGCAATCGCCTGTAAATCTCGGGCGCCCCGTTTAACGGCGGGACATCGCCCCGCGCTCGCTTGGGACGAC
This sequence comes from Phycisphaerae bacterium, assembly GCA_016782885.1. GTDB lineage: Bacteria > Planctomycetota > Phycisphaerae > SM23-33 > SM23-33 > BS750m-G57. Next base: position 13,106 of record JADHXQ010000115.1, read on the forward strand.
GGCTTGTCACGACGTAGCGCAGCGGAGACGGAAGCCGCCAGGCGGCTTGTCAGGACGACTTGTCGTGTCGTAGTCCACAGGACGAAGACAGAAGCCGGCGGCGAAGACCGAAGACGCGCCGTTCCCCACGCTCGTTCATCGCCGTCTTGCTCCCGTAGGATTCACGGCGCGGACCGCAACGCTATCACCGCCGCGGCCGGGCATGGGGTCTACGACCGCGCGGAGCCCGAACGCATCTAGCTTTAGTGACGCGCAGGTGGAATCTTCGGCCGCGGGGAATGGCCTCGACGCCCCGGATAAAATTATTTCGCGGCTCGATACCCAGCCCCCGCGCACCCCTGCCAACGCTTGCAACACGTCCTTACGAACGCACCGCTACGGCCCGGGGCTGGTTTAGGGCGCTACTGCCTTACCGTATGGCTCTCTCATCCACTACTCTCCGTCAGCTACTGGCGCATCTCCCCGGAATTGACCATGCTGACCCCGCAGCATCACAGTCCCCACGTCATATAAGCGTACACGACATGAGTCTCGTCATTCACAATTATCCAGTTCAACTCGTAAGGTGCATCAGGTCCTCGGCGGTACATCCGCCCGGCCTTCCTCAACCAGGGGTCAAACCAGGATGGCCAACTAGGCCCAGCCGGAAGATAATCCGACTCTTCTACCCCCTCTTCAATCTCGAGAGCGAGCGTCTTTTCGGTCGAATAGACAACGGGCGTACTTCCTGCAAGGACTGGAGACGAGGCGAGAAAGGCCTCTATATCCGCCGGATCTGCTCCGAAACGAAAGACAAAGACCCTCCCCGCATCCCATCCCGACCTCCCGATACGCACGTCAGTGGCCGACGTGGGCAGCTCAGCCAGCCCGGCACCCTTGCGCACGAGAGCAATCCATTCGGCGCGTTCGGCGGCGGAAACCGGTTCTCGCATGTCCTCGACTCGCGGAAGGATTAGGGCGCACGTGATTGGTATCCCGAGCAGAATGCAAAGAGGTAATCCCACACTCACCCAATAGGACGAGGACTTCCGCAAGCGATTCCCTCTTGCCTTGCCAGCCGATTGCCCATGCACGACATCACCTTCAACACTCATGGGTGCTCCTTTTTCGTTCACTGTCGATCTCACACTGTCTTGCCTGACAGATCCGCCCATTCTTCACTTCCATCCGGGGGCCACCAAGGGAAGGACGGCTGGGCGGCTTGCCATCTGCAAAGGTGCCATCGGGGTCAGGTGCCATCGGGGTCAGCCCTTGAAATAGTAAATAGCGTATCCTGAGCGGACTCAGATGTTCCTATTGGTCGTTTATCTCATCGCAGATCGCCTTGTCGATCGCAATCAATTTCTTTCGTAGGGGTGCCATCGGGTGCCATCGGGGTCCGGGTGCCATCGGGGTCAGCCCTTGAAATAGCCGGTGCCATCGGGGTCAGCCCTTGAAATAGTAAATAGCGTATTCCGGGCGGGCTCAGATGTTCCTATTGGCCGTTTATCTCATCGCAGATCGCCTTGTCGATCGCAATCAATTTCTTTCGTAGTTTGCCTTTGGCCGCTACGGCTGAAGCGAGAGCTATCAGTTGATGACTCACCGCGGCGCCCGTCGAGAGGCCCAATAGTTCACCGGCCTGTCGCTGCGTCAGACCGGAATATCTGCAAAGCATCTTCGCGGTGATCGGGCGCAACAGCGAATCTCTCTGACGCCGCGATACTTCCTGGCGGTCGGCGCCGAGTTGGCTGCAAACGATCTCGATTACGCGATCGGTCCCAAGTCGGCGCGATCGCCGGCGCAGCGTCACGTCCTCCGGCCGCCCGTGCTTGCCCGCCAGCTTATCGTGCATCCCGCGGACCCAATGCATGAATTTCTCCGAGCCGATCGCCAGAGGGCTCAGCGCCAAAAGGCGTTCGAGATCGCGGTCGCTCTCGGCGATACCGGCTTCGACGAACTTGCGGTACTCGCCGGGGCGTTTGGCCTTCGTGGCGGCTTTGGTCATCGCGAGCATCGGTGCGTAGTCGACGAATTCGAGCGGAGCGGCCCGGCCGATGTAGCCGCGGTAACTGC
>JADHXQ010000116.1 GCA_016782885.1 Phycisphaerae bacterium
ATCGCTCGCGATCCCAGGCAGCCGTACTGCCTGTTCTACGCTTCGCACAGCCCGCACCTGCCCTGGAAGGCGGGCGATGCATCGGTGTACGATGCAAAGAAACTCACCATCCCACCCTACATGGTCGACACGCCCGAAACCCGCCAGGCCATGTGCAGGTATTACGCCGAGATCACCTCGCTGGACGATGAGATCGGAAAGTGCATGACGTTCGTCGACGCCTCGCCGGCGAAGGATAACACGATCTTCATTTATACCAGCGAGCAGGGCATGCAGGCGCCGTACGCGAAATGGACGTGCTACGAACTGGGTTTGCGTACGGCGCTGGTGATCCGCTGGCCCAGGCGAGTCAAGGCTGCTTCCGTCGCCAAAGCCATGGTGCAGTATGTCGACGTCACCCCCACACTGGTGGACGCCGCCGGCGGAAAGATCCCCGAAGGCTTGGACGGGCGGAGCTTCCTGCAGGTCCTGCTGGGCAAGACTGACAAGCACAACGACGTGGTCTACGGAGTGCATACCACCGCCCATATTATCTCGGCCACCCCGGGCGGATACCCCGTCCGGTCGATCCGCGACGAGAAGTACAAGTACATCAGAAACCTCCGCCACACCGCCACGTTTCGCAATACCATGATCGTCTCGGACAGGGAGAACTTCTGGAAATCGTGGGTCGAGAAAGCCCAAACCGATAAGTTTGCCGCAAAGCGCGTAAATGGATATCTCAACCGCCCGGCCGAGGAACTCTACGATATCGAGATTGACCCCCACGAGCTGAACAATCTCTCCACCGACAATAAGTACCGCCCGATAATGGACGCCATGGGCAAGAAACTCCAGGCGTGGATGGACCAGCAGGGCGACAAGGGCCTCGAAACGGAACTGGGCTACAAGAAGAGAGGTCGCGGGAAACAAAAGAAGACCGGTAACAAGAGGAAATAACATGCACCAACTGAACCAAACTCGCAGGAGCTTTCTCAAGGCGATCGGACTGGGCGCAGCGGCGATGGCGGTCCCTCGAATTGCCTCCGCCAAGGGACCGCTGAAAGGCAAGCCGAATGTGATACTCGTTATCACTGACGACCAGGGTTATGGCGATCTTCGCTGCCACGGGAACAAGGTGATCCGGACTCCGAACCTCGACAAGCTCTACACGCAGTCGACGCGTTTGACCAACTATCATGTCGGGCCCACCTGCGCGCCCACGCGAGCTGCGCTGATGACGGGACGATACTGCAACCGGACGGGCGTGTGGCACACGATTATGGGGCGCTCGCTCCTTCGCAAGGACGAGATTACGATGGCTGACGTGTTCCGGGCAGGCGGGTATCGTACGTCGTTCTGCGGAAAGTGGCATCTGGGCGATAACTATCCGCTCCGCCCGCGATATCGCGGATTCGACGAAGTGCTGTCTCACGGCGGCGGCGGGGTCGGACAGACCCCCGACTACTGGGGCAACGATTACTTCGACGATACCTACATGCACAACGGTAAGCCCGTGAAGTTCAAGGGTTACTGCACGGACATCTGGTTCGATGCGGCTATGAAGTTTGCCGAATCGTGCGCCAAAGCCGGCAAACCGTTCTTTACCTATCTGTCTACCAACGCCCCGCACGGGCCGTTCAACGTCGCAAAGAAGTACAGCGATTTATACGAAGGCAAAGCAGGCGTCCCCAACGCCAATTTCTACGGTATGATTACCAACATCGACGAGAATATGGGCAGACTCGTCAAGAAGCTCGACGCCTTGGGTATCGCGGACAACACGATCCTGATATTCACCACGGACAACGGGACGGCCGCCGGGTTCAGGCGGGGCAAGGGATTCAACGCCGGGATGAAAGGCACCAAGGGCAGCGAATACGACGGCGGGCACCGCGTACCGTTCTTCATCCGCTGGCCCGCGGGCCGGATCGAGGCTAAAAAGGACATCGCCCATATAACCGCGCACATCGACGTTCTGCCTACGCTGGCTGAACTGTGCGGTATTAACGGGCCCAAAGGCGTCGCGCTGGACGGGATCAGCATCGTCTCTCTCCTGAAAGGTGACGGCGCCAACTGGCCGGATCGCACGCTGGTTACCGATTCGCAGCGGCTCGAGAATTGCGTAAAGTGGCGGAAGTCGGCCGTCATGACCGACCGCTGGCGATTGATCAACGGTAAGGAGCTTTACGACATGACCGTCGACGGCGGGCAGAAGAAGAACATCGCCGACGGAAATCCAGAGGTGGTCAGGAAGCTTCGCGCCGCTTACGAAAAATGGTGGACCAGTGTCTCGAAGCGATTCGACGAGTTCGTGCCGATCATCATAGGATCGGACAAGGAGAATCCCACGCGCCTGACCTCGCACGACTGGCACGGTCCCGGCGCCAACGTGACGTGGAACCACAGGCAGCTTCGAGGCGGACCGATCGCAAACGGATTCTGGGCGGTGGACATCGCCAAAGGCGCGACCTATGAGTTCACGCTGCGACGCTGGCCCAAAGAGCAGGATTCACTGATCAGCGAGAAGTTCCTGACGGTAACAAAGGCCCGAATCAAACTCGGCGCCGTCGAGCAGACCCAGGCAGTGGCCCCCGGCGCCAAAGAAGTAACGTTCAAACTGAAACTCAAGTCCGGACCCGCCAAACTTCAAACATGGTTCATGGACGCAAAAGATAAATCCGCCGGCGCCTACTTCTTATACGCCAAACGCCTGTAGCGAAGTTTGACTTGCGTGCCGGGACGCCTTGTCCCGACGAGTAGTTATCTTCCGCGTCACGTCGAAGCCCGTGGTGCGCGCAGGGCTACTTCTTTGTTTATCCAGTCAACCAGCAGGTTCAGACCATCTTTACCGTTGCGAGTGTCCCGGGCCAGCAGGGATCCGTCCGAGTCGTAGATCATCACATGCGGAACGCTGCCGAGTTCGAGCCCGTAAGCCTGGTAGCAGTCCTTCCGGCGCCACTGTGGGCCGAGATCCACCATCTGGAACGTCACGTCCGGGCGCATTTGCGTGAAACGCCCGATGTATCCGCAAAGTTTTCGCGAGCCCGGGCAATTGTCGGAATAGAACGTAAAGACATTTACGCGTCCGCGCTGGCAGAGTCCCACCAGGTTAGCCGATGGCAGGATCATTTTTTGGACGCCGGCTAAACTATTATCGGGGAACGAGTTGGGTGTGGCGAGCAATAGCTCGATTGGCGGCGGTTTGGCAGTCAGATCGCGCCATGCCGCCGCGACGCACACCGCCAATGTGACAATTGCGATGACCTTGTACTTCATGTTCACCTTTCCTTCGGTTGCGGACCCCGGTGAACTATAAGATACGTTTACCCCACAGGCGCATCCGATAGGGCGGGGTGTCCCGTTTCAGCGCCAGAGCATCGACAGATTCTTGGCGGGGGCTGAAGATGGGTCCTTTCCAGGCCGCGACGTTGGGGTCTTGGCGGGCTTGGCGGGCGGTCTGTGAAACAGCGCCGCGGGCGGAATCTCCCGCTTGGGAAGGCCAGGCCCTTCAAAAAAGACCTTCAGCTCTTCCCCGCCGGTCTTCTCGAAGAACGTTACGGTTATGGGATACAGACCTTTGCTGAGTCGGATCAGTCCTCCCATTTCCATCACCCCATGCAGGCCGTCGTTGTCCACCACGAGCTTTTCACCGATATAGAGGCGGGACCCGTCGTCGGAAGATGTATAGAAGACGTAGAGCCCGTCGGCCGGAACCTTCACCAGGCCAGTGAACTTGAGGGCGAAATTGTCCTTCATGTTTGCAAGGACCGCATGCGAAAACTTGTTGGAGATGCCGGCGGCGACCGGTTTGATCTTGTCGAAATCCGGCAGCTTGTCCCAACTGCCCGCATAGGCTGAGAAATGAACGCCCTTATTGAGACCATCGGCCTTGAGAGGTGGAGGTACGATGAACTTGCCCAGTTTTGCGATCGCGTTGACGTGCTTTCCGCTCCGCCGGAGCTTTAACGGAAATTGCCTCCCGACCTTCTGCCCGATCAGCGACAGGTAGAAGTCCAGACCCTGATGTATTGTCATCTTCCCGGCGCCGATGACCTCGTCGCCGGCGCGCACGCCGGCTATCTGCGCCGGCGAACCTTTTGCGACCCGCGTTACCTTCACCGCCTTGCCCAGGGTGTCAACTTCCATTCCCAGCACAAATCCGTATCGCTGCTCGATGGACATCAACTCGGGGAACACCTCTCGCAGACGGTCCACGGCGATGGCGAAGCTGATGTTCTCGCCGGTGGCCTTGAGTGTAATTACGCCGATCATCTCGCCCAGTGCGTTGAAAAGCGGACCGCCCGAGTTGCCCGGGTTGACCGCCGCGTTCGTCTGGATCATACCCGTTTGCAGGGACGCCGCCGCCGGACCGGTTGGGCGGTTCAACCCGCTGACGATCCCCGGAGTAACCGTGTGCCCCAGACCATGCGAATTGCCCACCGCCAGCACGTCTTCGCCGAGCATCAGATCGTTGCTTCGCCCCAGGCGAACCGGGCGCAGCGATTCCTTAGCGTCGATCTTTATCAGGGCAAGGTCTTCGTATGGCAGTTTCGCGACAATCCGGTAGGGGTAAACCTTGCCGTTACTGAGCGCAACCTGGCTGCGGGCGGCGTGGCTCACCACGTGGTTGTTGGTGATGACGTAGCCCGTCTCGTGCAGGATCGAGCCCGTACCGTGGTTGATCACGGCCCTGCCGTTACCGATCGGTTTGATGGTGGTGATATCAACCACCGACTCAGCGACCCGCTCGACGAGCTTGACCAGCGGCGTTCGCCGGGCCTTTGCAGAGGCGGCCTCTTTGGCGGACGGCTGGGCGAAAACGCCGCCCGTGCAGACCAGGATTGCGGTCAGGAAGATCGCGGCAATTTTCGATCGACATCTGTCAGTTGTGTTTCGCATGCAGGCACCTCTGTGGCGATTCTACTACAGCGGCGACAAACCGCAAGATATGACTATACTGTCCCCTTCCGCGCACGGGTAGACCGGGCGAAGATTCCCCCATGTCGATCAGCAGGAGTTAGAGCATCGACAGCTCCGGCGTGGGGGCTGACGATGGGCTCCGGTTCTTGCGATCGCGCGGTTTGCGGTCTCGTCCGGGCATCGTGGGTGGGCGACGACGGCGGAGTTGGGTTTCAAATTCTTTTCGATCCACCTTGTCATCACCGTTGACGTCGGCCTTCTGGATAAACTGCTGGAATGGTCCGCGCACCTTTTCGATTTCATCTTTCGTCAACTCGCCGTTGTTGTCCTTATCCAATCTCTTGAACATGTCAGGCATTCCACCGGGATAGCCCTTGCCCTGTCCGTAGGGTCTGCTGCGCCCGTCATGTTTTCCTCGCCCTTCACGGTCGCCGCGCTGTGGTCCGTGCCCCCAGGGGCGATGGCGGAATCTCGAGTGTTTGCGCACTTCTTCGACGTGTTTTTTCCAGTGGTCAAACTGTCCCGGTTCCATTACGCCTTCCATGTCCTTGGCGAGTTCGCGATGCACGGCCATCATCTCTTCCATTGCCTTGGTGCGGATATCGCGCAGGGTCTCAAGACGCTTGAACATGATTTCCTTGACCTTACCGGTCTGTGGTTCGTCCAGTCCGCACTTGGCGGCTACATCTCGGGCGATGGTCAGCGCGACTTTGGTTGGCTGCTGATCGTCCTGGGTGGTTGCGACCTCCTTGGAACCGCTCAGGTACGCCAACGCCGAACCGAAACCGATTCCAATACCGCTGATCAGGATAGCCCCGCCGAGCAGGAACGTCATCAATGCCTGCCTTCGGCGCAAGGATACAATCGGTCTGCGGACGATATCTTGTTTTTCGCTTGTATCTACCATAACAGTCCCACCTGCAAAGGAGCATAAAGTTCGGTCAAAGGATCGGGCGAAGCCATCCAGAAGTAGGCTCCTATCGCCATCGCGATTGTTGCAGCCACCGCCGAGACGACAGCAAACACCGAAAGCCCCGCGATGCGGGGCGGTGGCGAATGGTGCATTCGCGCCAGTATTCCGTCGGCGATGCTGTTTACGGCAGGGGTTTCCCGCCTCGCCCGGGCGACGAGTTTTTCGATAGCTTCTAGTTCGTCCATTGGAGTTTCTCCACCAGGCTTCTGCGCCGGGCAATTACCCGGAGTTTGTTTCGTGCGCGGTAGGCCCGCATTTTTACCATTGCTTCATTCCATCCCATGCGATCGGCGATTTCCTTCATGCTGCATCCCTCGAAGTACTGCAGCGTCAGGACCAGGCGTTCGGGCGGTTTCAGTTCGCTCAGAAGCGCTTCGACAATCTCCGAGGCCGTCTCGGGGTCCATGGCTTCGGGTGTTTCGATCGCCGGATCGATATCGCCAAGCGGCTGGGGCTTGTTCTTGCGCCCCTGCTGCTTCCAGAAGCGATAACCGACCCGCGTAGCGACCCGTCTTAGCCAGTGGACAAACGGACCGTCACCGCGAAAGCCCGGCAGGCTGAAATACGCTTGTACGAACACGTCCTGCATGAGCTCTTCGCACTGGTCCGGGCGCCTGCTGAATCGCCACATCATTGCGGCGATCTGCGGTTCGTATCGTCGCACCAACCGTGCATACGACTCTTCCTCGCCGGCGAGAGAGGCCTGGATGTCGCGCCAATCGGTGTCTTCCACGCCAGTATCATACTCTATATCTGCCGCGGACTGCATACCGATCTGTGGACCTGCTTTCCGCCCGCGATATAATTGCCCAACGGCGCCGGCAAGCTCGCGAGTTTCGAGCTCGCAGCTTGCCGGCGCCGCCGTCGTTCGGGCACGATGGCCCGGCTGGGCGTATTTGGTTGTTATGGCCGGCGGCATCAACGCTGTTTACGCGTTTGGATACCGATTATTCACTGTCAGGTCGCTTCTTGGCGCCACCGCCTCTGCGTCCCTTCTTGTCGTCTCCGTCGCCTTTGCGTCGGTTTCTGTCGCCACGCCCTTTACCTTTATCGCGCGGTCCGTCCCCGTGGGCCTTCTTGAACTCCTCAAGCTTCTTGAGTTGCTCCTCGGTGAAGAGAGCGTGGATGTCTTTCTTCATCTGTTCGAAGATTGCTTTGCGATCTTCGCCCTTGGCGTCTTTGGCTGCGGCGAGGGCCTTCTTGCGAATCTCCCCGATCTGGGCTTTCTGATCGTCGCTCAGCCCGATGTCGGGAGGTCCGCCCGGTCCGCGCCCGCGCCGTCCGCCCTGGCGGGCTTTCTTGAACTTCTCGAGTTGTTCTTTGGTCAGAATCGCTGCGATATCCTTTTTCATCTGCTCGATGATAGCTTTGCGCTCTTCGGGTTTGGCGTCCTTCATCTTTTCCCTGATACCTTTACGAATCGCCTCCATCTTCTCCTTCTGCTCGTCAGTCAGACCGAGGTCGGGACGATCTCCGCCGGGTCCGCCCTTTTCGCGAAGCTTCTTGAGCTTTGCGAGCTGCTCTTCGGTGAAGACTTTATGGATGTCTTCCCTCATCTTCTCCATAATCGCTCTGCGCTCTTTGGGCTCGGCGTCCTTGGCCTTGGCCATTGCATCCTTGCGGATACCCTCGATCTCCTTTTTCTGCGCGTCGGTCAGACCGATATCGGGCATTTGTCCGTGCCCGCCGGGGCGCCGGCCTGCTCGTTTCCGGCCTTCGGGCTTGTCACCGCGCTTGGGACGATCCTTGGTTTCCTTGGCGACAAGCGTCCCCGCCAGCAAAGCGAGTACAAAGACTGTTACGAACGATGCAATCCATTGGCGTTTCATCTTAAGTTCTCCTAAATAGTTACGTCGCTTTCTCTCAGTGCGGACTACGCAAGGCCGCTTCTATCGTAACAGTGGTCCCAACTGCCATCCGGTAACGTGGAAAATAGTTTTCGCGGGCAGATTTGCGCGATTTTAAACTAAGCAATTGATGGCGCCCCCATTAATAATTGGGGCAGATGGGACCAGAAAACTCCAATATCATTGTAGACGCAAGCGGGGAGGAGTAGTATAATTCGCGATAAATCGCCTGGTGATGTCGCCGGGCAACGTCATTTGGAAAACCCCGGTTCATGGGTGTCTCTTTATTGGCGCCACCATCCGGGTGTCACTAAAAGGTTGTGGGTGTGCAATTGAGTGTACTTGTTGCTTCAGTGCATCACCTTTGGCGGCCCATGTCTACCGGGCATGCGAGGTTCCGCAAGATCGCGCCCCGGTCCGAAATGGGTGAGGAGTTATCCAATGAATGAAGTTGTTGAAGTTCCCGTAGTATGGCTGCAGGGTGGGGCGTGCACCGGGTGCGCCGTGTCGCTGCTGAACTCGTTTTCTCCCAACGCCGCCAGTATCGTCCTGAGAGAACTGGCGCCCGGAAAGCACGTCTCGCTGAAGTTTCTGATGACCGTGATGGCCGGGCAGGGCGAGCAGGTGATCGACATCATTCGCGACGAGGAGTCCCTGTCCAAGGGATACGTCCTGGTGATGGAAGGCACGCTGCAACTCGGCGACGACATGTTCGCCACGCTCGGCGAGGCCGGCGGGCGCGAGATACCCGTTCACGAACACGCGGCCAATCTTGCCCGCGGCGCCATCGCGGTGGTCTGCATCGGAACGTGTTCATCGTTCGGAGGCATTCCCGCCGCCGAAGGCAATCCAACCGGGGCGGCGTCCATGGAGACGCTGCTGAGGCGCGAGGGCATCGAAGTTCCACAAGTCAACATTCCCGGATGCCCGCCGCATCCGGACTGGGTGGCCGGTTCGCTGGCGGCGGTGGCGATCTACGGATTGGACGCCGTGGCCGCCTGCCTGGACGAATTGAAGCGACCGACGATTTATTACGGGAAGAACATCCACGAGACCTGTCCGCGCCGGGCGGACTTCGATGCGGGAAGGTTCGCCTCGATGTTCGGCGAGCCAGGATGCCTCTACCAGCTCGGGTGCAAGGGCCCGGTAACGTTCGCCGACTGCCCCACGCGGATGTGGAACAGCGGAACCAACTGGTGCGTCGGGGCGGGCAGCCCCTGCCACGGATGCGTCGAGCCGGGCTTCCCGGACCAGTTAGGCCCGCTATACGAGAAGATCGATGAGGAGCGGATGGACCGGTTCCGCCTGCTCGACCCACACACTCAATCCGCCACGAAGGCGTGACCTGACTTCGGAGACCATCTGACATGCACGGTTCAGAACCACACATTCACGACAAGAACGGAAACGCGATCACCATTGACCCGGTGACGAGGATCGAGGGTCACTTGAAGATCGATGCATTCGTCGACGACGGCGAGGTCAAGGACGCCCAATGCTGCGGTACGCTATTCCGCGGCTTTGAGAACATACTCGTCGGAAGGCACCCCCTCGACGCGTCTCGCATAACGCAGAGAGTCTGCGGGGTCTGCCCGACGGCGCACGGAACGGCGTCGGCGTTTTGCCTCGACGACGCGCTCGGGGTGGCTGGCAAGATACCCGAAAATGGGCAGTTGGTGCGAAATCTGCTGCTCGGATGCAACTATCTCCAGTCGCACATTCTCCATTTCTTCGCCCTGGCGGCGCTGGATTTTGTGGACGTCGCCGCGGTGGCGGACTACGAGGGCTCCGACAGCGACCTCAAGGCCGTGCGGGCGTTCATCGACCGCAAAGAACTCTCGCCGTTCTTCCCGCGCTACGAGGGCGACTACCGCTGCGACAAGCAGACCAACGTAGCCCTCGTGCAGGGATACGTAAAGGCGCTGCACGTCCGCCGCGTGGCGCACGAGATGCTGTGCATCTTCGGCGGGAAGATGCCCCATAACATTGGTCTGGTGCCCGGCGGGGTCACCTCGGAAGTGACGATCGACAAGATCGCGATCTTCCTGGCGAAACTCCAGGAGATCCGAACCTTTATCGAGGATGTCTACATCCCGGCCGTCCTTACCGTCGCAGGCGCCTACGGCGACTACTTCGAAATCGGCGCCGGGTGCGGGCGGTTCATGTCCTACGGCGTTATGCCTCAAAACGGCGATGGGTACCTGCTGCCCGCCGGGTTGCTCGAGGGTGGACAGCTCTCAGAGGTCGACATCGCAAAGATCACCGAGGACGTGACCTATTCGCGGTTCAGCGATGACTGCAGCGCCCCCCCGGCGCAGGGCAAAACGCAGGCCGAACCGAACAAGGAAGGCGCTTACACCTGGCTCAAGGCGCCACGCTACGATGGGGCGCCGGCCGAAGTCGGTCCGCTGGCGCGGGCCCTGATCGCATACACCGCCGGAAACGAGACCGTTCAGAACGAGGTAAATGCGGTGCTATCGGTGGCGGGGATCGGTGCCGATAAGCTCGTATCTGTTCTCGGCCGGCATGCCGCAAGGGCGCTTGAAGCTAGAATAGTTGCCGACGCGATGGCCGGTTGGCTCGGTCAACTCAAGCCCGGGCAGCCCGTGGCGGTTCCGATCGAAATTCCCGAGAAGTCCACCGGCGTCGGACTGACCGAAGGACCGCGCGGATCGCTGGGGCACTGGATCGAAATCAACGATAAGGTCATCAGCCGCTACCAACTGGTCGTACCGACCACGTGGAACGGTTCGCCGCACGACTCGTCGAACACGCCCGGTCCGATCGAGCAGGCGCTGATCGGCACGAAGGTAAAAGACCGCGACAACCCGTTCGAGATCGTGCGGATTATTCGCTCGTTCGACCCGTGCCTGGCCTGCTCGGTGCATGTGATGACAGCCAGTGGAAACCCGAGAGGAATCTACCGCATTGTCTGAGGCGTCAGTAAACATCATCGGTGTCGGCAACACGCTTATGGGCGATGACGGTGTCGGTCCGGTCGTCGCCGAGGTACTGGACCGCCGCGCGCTTCCCGAAGGCGCGAGCGTTTACGATGCGGGCCTGGGTGTCTCGGACGTCCTCGGCGGGCTCGACCCGGCGGTCCCGCTGATCGTGATCGATGCGCTTCGCGCCGGCGGGCGCCCGGGGAGCGTTTACCGGGCGCGGATGGATGAACTGTCGCTTATCGAAGGGACGCTGTCGGGTTGTCTCTCGCTGCACGAGATCAGCGTGCTGCCTGCGCTGCGAATCGAGGCGCTGACCGGACGCGAATTCAAAGATGTGACCGTATTTGGCGTGGAACCCGAATCGGCGAGATGGGGCGATGGCCTGTCGCCCACGGCCGCGGCTGCGGTAGAGACACTCGCCGATGCAATAGTCGAACATATCGAAACGATATTGGCTCCAATGAGCCCAGGAGTATAACCGCGATGAATCCTACAGAACGCAAACCCAATGACGAGATTGTCGAATCGATGAAAGGTGTCGAGAAGGCCTTCATCCTCGGTTGCCAGGGATGCCCGATCGGATGCGAAACCGGCGGGCAACCGTGGCTCGACGAAATGACACAGCTCCTCGAAGGCGCCGGAAAGCAGGTCACCGGTTCGGCGCTGATCGACATGATCTGCAACAAGGCGATCGTGGGCATCAAGCTCGGGCGGATCGTCGATCAGATCGCCGAAGCACAGGCGATTCTGGTCGGCTCTTGCGGCGTCGGCGTCCAGGCCGTTGGAAACATGGTCGGGCGCCGCCCCATCCCGGCGATGAACACGATTTCCATGAGCGATCACCAGGGCCTCTGGCCGTCCGAGGAACGCTGCGCCCAGTGCGGTCAGTGCGTACTCGCCCAAACAGGCGGACTCTGCCCCGTGACCCTCTGCGCCAAGAGCCTGATAAACGGTATCTGCGGAGGTACGGGCGATGACGGGAGCTGCGAGGTCTCCAGCGACCGGAGATGCGGGTGGCTGATGATCTACGAGCGATTGGAAGCGCTAGGCCGCCTCGACGACTACAACACGTTCAATGAGCCGAGGGATTACCGCAAACGCGCAATAACCGACGCCAACCGCCATACCATGCGATGGGCTCTCGAAGTGGCGAAACAGGAAGAACAGGACGAAGCCGAGCAGCCCACAGCCAACTGAAACGGGATCAAAACATGAGCAAACTACAGGAAAAACTCGCCACAGGCCAGTTCGTAGTCACCGGCGAGATCGGACCGCCCAAGGGAATCAATATCGAACCGGTCATGCACGAGGCCGAAGAATACCTCAAGGATTCAGTCACCGCCGTCAACGTGACCGACATCCAGACGGCAGTCATGCGCGCCGGGTCAATGGTCGGATGCAAGTTGCTGATCGACCGGGGCATCGAACCGGTCTTCCAGATGGTATGCCGCGACCGCAACCGCCTGGCGCTGCAGAGCGACCTGCTGTCGGCGGCGCTGCTGGGCATAGAGAACGTCCTGGCGCTGACTGGCGACCACGTCGTAATGGGCGACCACCAGGACGCCATGGCGGTATACGACCTCGATTCGGTGGGCCTGCTGAAGGCAATGAGCACGCTCGAGGCCGGAAGCGACCTTGGTGTCGACATGAAGGGCAACCCCAACGAGCTTGACGGGGCGCCGACGTTCTTCAAGGGCTGCTGCGTCACGCCATGCGCGCCCAATGTGAACGCGCAAATCGCCAAGCTCGAAAAGAAGGTCGCCGCCGGGGCACAGTTCGTCCAGACTCAGGCGGTCTACGAACCGGCCGAGTTTGAAGAGTTCATGAACAAGATATCCCACATCGACGTGCCCATACTCGTGGGGATCGTGATGCTCAAGACGGCCGGTATGGCCAAGTACATGAATCGAGGCGTTCCCGGAGTGAGCGTGCCCGACGCGATCATTCAGCGGATGTCGGATGCGGCCAAGGAGGACCGCCAGAAGGTTTCAATCGAGATATGCGGCGAGTTGGTGGCATCGATGAAGGACTGCTGCCAGGGCGCCCACCTGATGACGCTCGGCTGGGACCACTGCGTCCCGGACATCATTGCCGCCGCGGGCCTGGCGTGAGTTTCAACGACCGGCTCTTTTTTCCTTGATGAGGGCGGCGATGCGAGCGATGCATTCGAGTGCGTGCGGATTATTCATGATCTCATTGCGTCGCTTCTCGAGCAATTCGGGGTCGGCGGCGTCACCGAGGCAGTCAGCGGCTGCCGGACACCAGTCGGCACATCGTGGCATGATTTCGCGGCGCACGACAGTACCGCATCCGCACCGCAACATCGGTTCGTCGCTGAACAACTCGACGTCGGCCCCGCAGGAGGGGCACGTAATAATCGTCGAATCCAGCGGTTTGCTCGAACTGCTTCCCGGGCACTTATATTGCATGTAGCATTATAGGCCTGCTGAATCGCAAATGTCGCTTTCAAATCCGACTCCGCTCCGGCGCGTCATCGTTTGAAGATGGTATCGCCTTCGGTGCGGATCGTTTCTGCCTGTTTGAGCAGCAGGAGCGCCGAGTACATTGCCGACGGGCTGATCCCGCGTTTTTCCCGGAGGTCTCGCAGGGAGGCGCTTTGGTTGCGCGCGAGGTCCTGAAGAATCGCCTCCTTTGCACGCTCGATGTTCTCGATGCTATCCCTGGGCTCGGTGGGTTTTGGGATCATTCCGCCGACCGGCGATTCGATCATTTCGACCGAATCGTGTCCGGCAGACAGGCCCAGCGGCGCCAGGATATCGTCGTGGGCCTTGCTGGCGACGTGCATTACAGTGTCGCTCAGTTCCCTGTCCCAGGCCATTGACGCCGTGCATGGATAGCTGTGCATCCTTTTGGCGACGACCTCGTGAGCCAGGTCTTCGTCGACGCTCCTCCCGACAAGCCACCTGGCGACGAAGTAGGTGGCCCCGCAGGCGGCGGAAACGCGGACATGGGCCCGCTGGATGATTCCGTCCTCCACGGCCAGCTCAACGTCGGGTCTTCCGATGCAAAATAATCTTCGGAACTCAGCCAGGAAGCTCCCGGCCGGCGGGTCGAAATCGCAGAATGGCTTTGGGAAATCGATCTCGACACCGCGATCCACGGCTATATCGCGTGCCTGTTGGCGTGCGGCGTGGGAGATCCAGTCATGTGCTTCCATCGGTACAACGACCCCGCGAGTACCGAAATCGCCGCAGCGCTTGAGGAATTCGATCAGGACCTGCTCGTGGATTCGGATCGCAAGGACCAGATCGTGGTCCGGGATATTCTCCGGGACGTGCTCGGCGGGTTTCTCCAGCAGGTGCGGAAGCACGGCCGGCAACTCGATCACGCCGGCGATGCTGGAAGCGAACCGGCGGTCGTAGCCTTCGCGACATTGGTTGCAGTCCGGTCCGCACGAGGCACAGAAACCTTTGTCGCCCTCGAGATTGCCGATTACTCTGTCGGCGAAGCGGCTGCGAAATTCCCGGGAGTACGGATCCGTCGGTTTCTCGTCACCGGCAAGAGGCTTGCTCCGCAGGATGAGAATTCTCATTGTTTCACATACGAATCGGCGTAGATTTCCTTGTTCATCATGAGTTCGGCGGTTTTCGCGGCGTTTACGAGGTCCGTGTCGAGGACGTCACAGATCGCGGCGCTCATACCGTTGTTGATGGCCATGACAAGGAAAGTGCGGTTGATGAGTTCCTTGTGCTTCGTGCCGTTCGAGATGTTCGACAGCCCGCAGACAATATTCGGCGGCGGGTCGGAGAACAGCAGGAACTGTCGTACGGCTTCCAGGATGTTCTTCGACTGGTCCTGGGTGTATTTCAGGGGCATGACGATCGGGTCGAGGAAGACGCGGTCCGGCGACATTCCGAGTTCCATCGCCTTTGCGAGTATCTTCCCGGCGTTCTCGACGCGGTTGTCGACGTTCTTTGGCGTGCCGGCTTCGTCCATGACCAGGCCGATGATCGAGGCGTTATATTCGGCGGCGACGGGCATCATCGCATCGAGCTTCTCATCGGTGGCGGTCGTCGAGTTTATCAGCGCGCCGGGGCGTGCGACCTTGATGGCCTCGGCGAGTATGTTGGGCTTGTTGGTGTCGATGCAGACGGGTGTTTCGACCGCGTCCTGCACGGTCTCGATCATCCAGCACATGTCGGCGGGGTCGGCTGAGACCGCGCCGAGGTTTACATCAAGGAAGGTGGCGCCCGCTTCAGCCTGTTTCTTCGCCCATTCCTGCAGCGGTGCGGGGTCCTTGTCCATGACCGCCTGCTTGATGTCT
>JADHXQ010000117.1 GCA_016782885.1 Phycisphaerae bacterium
GCCATGGACAATCTGGACCTGTGCCGGCTAGGTGTATTGCTCTCCGGATTTTGTTACCGGAGTACGGCGCAATTGGGCATTCCATTTATCAACTCAGTGCTCAACAATCTGGCTGCCTGTGGTGTGACCGACTTGCAGGCCGAGAACGAGTTCCGGAGAGCAGTGGGCTTGTCCGAGGTCAGTGAAGATCGTCGACCGCGGTCGGTGAGTGATCCAACTCTACCACCACCTTTCGTCCCTGAAGATGTCACGGCTGGTAGCAACAGACAGGGTCTCTTTGCGCCCTTCAGAGGGAATATGATAGATCAGCGAGACTTGGTGCTGGGCTGTGTCTTTCGTCGTTTCGATGTTATGGTTCCGCCGGTCGAGAGTAATGCTTCGCAATATCCGGCGTTGGCGGGTTTGAAGAAAAAGCTTCAGACCGCTTCCGGTAAGACGGCTAAATCTGCTGGCAAGGCGAGCCTGGCCGAACAGACTGAGTTCTGGTCGGAGGAGGCACTCGAATATCTTGGTATCGCTCGTCGCAACCTGGCACGCCCCGACATGGCATTGCAAAGGCTAATTCAGAAGGGCGCACTCCGGCCAACGAGGATAGGCGGACGGCTTGTGTTCAAGAAGGCCGAGCTTGACCGTGTCCTCGAAAAAGGGGATCAGGCGCCTCGAAGAGGAAGGCCGAAAAAAGATGAAAAATAATATTCCATTCTGCGGCGATTCTGCGGCGTTTAACTCATCTGAATTATGGCTATTAATTCTACCAAAGCAAAAACCCCTAGTTTTCTAGGGGTTTTTTACTGGGCCGTACTGGACTTGAACCAGTGACCTCTCGCGTGTGAGGCGAGCGCTCTAGCCAACTGAGCTAACGGCCCGATTGCCCCGATTGCCTTGCTTCGGTATATCGAGTTTGAAGTTTGGGCATTATAGCTCCCGGGCCATCGTTTGCAAGACCTCAAGCGTTTCGGTGAAATCCGCCGGCCAGGGCGCATCGAGCGTCATCGGCTTGTTCGTCCGCGGATGGGCAAATTCAATCGTGTGCGCGTGCAGGGCCTGCCTGGTGATCAGCGGGCCCTCGGCGCGGTCGTTTTGACCGAGCAGTTGGCTTCGGTATAAGGGTCCGCCGCCGTACATTTTGTCGCCGACTATCGGATGGTTCATCGCGCTGGTGTGGACCCTCAACTGATGCGTCCGCCCGGTTTTCGGGTAGAGTTCGACCAGTGTGAACGAGGCTTGCGACCGGCCCACATTCCTGATCCGCTGCAGGACCTTGTATCGCGTGACGGCCTGTTTGGTTGTGGAGGGGTAGGGTTTGCCCGTCTTGCGGTGTACGGCGTACTTCTCGCGGATTTTCGGATGCTTGCCGATCGGATGGTCGATGATGTCTTCGTCGAGTTTGAACAGACCGTGGCAGATCGCGGTGTAGGTTTTCTGTATCTTGCGATGCTCGAACTGCCAGCCCAGGCGCCACAACGCCAGTTCGCTCTTGGCTACCAGCATCACCCCGGTGGTGTCGCGGTCGAGTCGATGTACGATCCCCGGTCGAAACGCCTCGCCGCTTGTGGGCAACTCGGAGATTTTGGGCCCGCGCCAGTTCATTTTGAAGTGCCACGCCAGGGCGTTGACGAGCGTACCGGTCCAGTTACCGCGGGCCGGATGGACTATCAGGTTGGACTGCTTGTTGATGGCTATCAGGTCGTCGTCTTCGAAGATCACGTCGAGCGGAATGTCTTCGGCGGGAATTTCCTGCTTCTTGACCTCGGGTAGCATCATGTCGATGAGATCGCCAACGCGGATGGTGTAGCTGGGCTTGACGATTCTTTCATTGACCGTGACGTTGCCCTCGCGGATGTATCTCTGCAGGGCGTTTCGAGAAGTGTCCTTACCGAGCCTCCCGGCGAGGTATTTGTCCAGGCGGCGGTTGGTTCGTATGCGGCGCACTTCGATACGGAGATGCTCCAGCCCGTCGTCATCGGCCGGAAGCTGCGTCTCGACCACGTCCATGGCGTCGGAGTCTGACCGGTCGGCGGCGGGATTGTCCCTGGGATCGGAATTCACGGTGATCTCTCAATGCCAATGCAAATGCAAACACAAAAAACCCGCAACCGCCGGGAAGCATAACGCATCGCGCGGTTGCGGGCTTGTATTGCGGTTGGCGGCGCGGGATTGCAATCACACGCCACTGAGTTCTTTTGCCTTGTCGGCTGCGCTTGCGGCGTCCGGGGCGAATCCGTCCGCGCCGATTTCATCGGCATAGGCCTGTGTAATCGGCGCGCCTCCGATGAGCGTTTTGACGTCGAGTCCGGCGTCTTTGCACGCTTTGATAACGTCGCCCATTCGCGGCATGGTGGTCGTCAGCAGCGCACTCATCGCACAGACTGCGGCGCCCTCGGCCTGGCAGGCCTCGACGAACTTTTCCGGCGCGGCGTCAGTACCGATATCCACAACCTTCAGGCCTGCGCCCTTGAGCATCATGCCCACGAGATTCTTGCCGATGTCGTGCATGTCGCCCTTGACCGTTCCCAGTACGACCGTAGCCTTCGGTTGGACACCGGCTTCGATCAGCTTGGGTTGCAGGAGTTCCACACCGGCGTTCATGGCGCGGGCGCCCATGAAAACTTCCGGAATAAACGCTTCGCCGGCCTTGAAACGCACGCCCAAGGCGTTCATGCCCGCGATCAGCCCGTCCTGGAGGATTTCCCTGGCGTCAACCTCCTGGTCCATCGCGGCCTGCGTCAAAGACACAACCTGTTCGACCACTTCGCGTTTACTCTCGGTCAGAGCGTCAACCAATGCCTGTAAATCTGCCATTGCAAGCTATCTCCAAACTTAGTTGGTTATACGAAACACAAAAAAGCTTTCGCCGTCGCGGCCCCTGAGGCCGCACGTATGAAAAGTTACTCTCAAAGTCGCTGTTTGTAAATGGAACTCACGAAAAAAAGTTAGTCTCTTCGCATATTCTCGCATCCGCCGTTGGCGTGGCAACCTTACGGAGCGATGGCGGGCGCCGTTGCCGGTTGACTCGCCGGCGGCGCCGCGGGCTGCGCCGGGCGCGTAGTCGCCAGGCGAACGGGGGTCTTGAGGTCGCTGAGAACCTTCAACGCACTCTTGGCGGCATTGGTCGCCAAGAGGCTGGTCCGCTCACCGAGGAGGACTACCTGCTGGTAGTGATCTCTTGCGATCTCAAATTTGCCTTTACCTTCGGCCAATCTGGCAAGGCCCAGATGCGCCCTCCCCGCGGCAGATGGTATGTCCGCAAACTCATCGACCACGCGCTGATAGTATTTTTCGGCCTTGTCGAGTGCGCCGGATACTAAATCACCGGTAAGCTGCTGCCTCACACAGATCTCGGCGGCCTCGACACATGCCATCGCCGCAACATTCTTGTTACCGGTTTGAGTGGAAAGCTCTTCAAAACCGGCCAGTGCGGTCGAACGCCCGTCTGGGGTGGATATATCCAGACTCTTGAGGTGATCGTACTGCTGTCTGGGAACACTGACAGCGGCGGCACGATTATGGATAACGGACCATATGACGCTTATCGCGACAACTACCGTCAATATCGCCAGAATAATGCCCTTAATGTGCTTTTTGAAGTAATCGACTCCCTTGACCAGTTCGGCGTCAAGCGCGTTATGCTTCAATTCGTGACGTCTTTGTGCCTTCATCGTTTTATTGGCCTGTTCTGGAATCGTTTGCTGGAGGGTTTTTTAATTCGCTGGTCCACAACTGTAACTTAAGTTTCGTGGGATGCAACCAACTTCCGGAGGAAATGGTCACCTTGCACGTCTCACCGGGCTTCTTGAACTGTAGATCCTGGTCGCCCAGCGAGAAAGTTTCGCTGACGAAACGCCATTTCCTGGCGATCATGGCCTTTTTGTAGAATCTCGATACGGCGAATTTGGATGCCGAGCCCCAGTACAGGTGGTCGACAAACCTCGCCACTCCGGAATCACAACTGCGGGATCTGTCCTCGTCGAGTTTGAAGTTCGCGGGGACCGGCAGGTCCGCCACCGGAGGTTTCGCGACGGCGGAAAGTTCGGCTCCGGGATTGGACTCCCCGCTGAACATGGCGCACCCCGACAGCGCGCATCCCGCGACAAGAAGGCCCAGGCATATTATTGTCGTTCGCATTGGATATCTCCTTAACCAAGTCGACCGCGAGGACTATGCTTCCACGCAATCTATTCTACAGACCGCTTGGCTATTGTCAAACGCTCCGCCGTGGCGTAATGTGTTAGGGGCGTGGCAACTGGCAATCGGCAACTGCCGCGCCGTTAACCATGGAGACCGAATCGTGATAGTTGTCCTGAACCTTTTTGACATAGTGAAGGGGCGAGAAAGCGAATACGCCGAGTACCTGCGGCGCGTCCAGCCGATCCTGGACCGCTACGGCGCCAGGATACTCTTGTACGGTATGACGAAAATGATTTACATGGGCGACTGCTCGCAGGAGTTCTGCGGACTTATCGCATATCCGTCACTTGGCGAGTTGCGGGCACTGTCGCACGATCCGGACTTCCTGGCGATCCGCTCGCTGAGAGACGATTCGACGAAAAATTACGTGCTGACGGCCATCGACAGCTTCGATGCGCTCGACGATGCGATAGCATTGCTCGAAGACAGAGCCAAAAACGGACTCGCGCAGTAGGCGTTTCATTCATTTTGAATAAATAGTGACCGGAGCAATAATGAGAAGCGACAATGTCAAAAAAGGTATCGAACGGGGCCCGCACCGCAGCCTGCTCAAAGCCACCGGCCTGACCGACGCGGACTTGAGAAAGCCGTTCATCGGGATCGCGTGCAGTTATACCGACGCAATCCCCGGACACGTACATCTCGACGCGGTCGGCGATTACGTCAAGCAGCAGGTCCAACTGGCCGGCGGAACGCCGATCCTGTTCAACACGATCGGAATCTGCGACGGGGTCGCCATGGGGCACTACGGCATGAAATACTCGCTCGCAAGCCGCGAACTGATCGCCGACTGCGTCGAGTCGATGTGCGAGGCGCATCAATTCGACGCGATGGTCTGCATTCCCAACTGCGACAAAATCATCCCCGGAATGATGATGGCGACGCTGCGCCTCAACATCCCCACGGTCTTCGTCTCCGGCGGACCGATGGAGGCCGGACGGGTCGCCGGATGCGACGTCGACCTGATCGACCAGTTCTACGCCGTCGCACAGCAGAAGATCGGAAAAATGTCCGCACGCGAGGTCAAGCAGTACGAAGACAACACCTGCCCCACCTGCGGGTCGTGCAGCGGTCTGTTCACCGCAAACAGCATGAACTGCCTGTGCGAGGCGATCGGTATCGCCCTGCCGGGAAACGGTACGTGCCTGGCCACCGCGCCGGCGAGAATGGAACTCTACAAGACCGCCGCCCAGCGCATCGTCAAGATGGCCAAACAATGGGCCGCGGGCGGTTGCAAAAAATCTTTCCCGCTCCTCCCGAAAAAAATCATGAACCGCAAGGCGTTCGTAAACGCGATGACGCTCGACATGGCCATGGGCGGATCGACCAACACCGTGCTGCACCTGCTGGCGATCGCAAACGAAGGCGGCGTGAAGTTCACTCTCGACGATATGGACCGCATCTCCAAACGCACGCCGAATATCTGCCGCGTCGCCCCGTCATCAACGCCCGAAGGCAAAATCTACCACATGCAGGACATCCACAAAGCCGGAGGAATCCACACCATCATGGGGCAGATCCTCAGCGACAAGCCCGCGAACATCAACGCCGACTGCATGACCGTAACCGGACAGACCATCGGCAAGAACCTGCAGCAATACTCGCTGCGGAGCAAGAGAGTACTCCCCGCGGCGAAAAAACTATACCGAGAAGGCTCGAAAACCACCGGGCGATCCATCGCACAGGTCAAAGCCATGCTCCGCGGCGCCAAACCCGAACGCCTGGCGACCATGAATCCCGGACGCCTGAACGCCAAAGACGCAATCCGCCCGGTGGAAAAGGCCTTCACCGCCAAGGGCGGGCTGGTCGTGCTGTACGGAAACATAGCCACACGCGGTTCGGTAGTCAAACTGGCGGGCGTGAATCCGAAAATGTACACCCACAGCGGACCGGCGATCATATTCGAATGTCAGGAAGACGCCTGCGCGGGCATCCTGAGCGGTAAAGTCAGCGACGGCGACGTGGTGGTCATCCGCAACGAAGGCCCGCGCGGCGGACCGGGCATGCAGGAAATGCTCGCCCCGACCAGCTACATAACCGGAATGGGCATGGGCGACAAATGCGCCCTGATAACCGACGGGCGATTCAGCGGCGGGACCGCAGGCGCCTGCATCGGACACGTAAGCCCCGAAGCCGCCTCCGGCGGCGAGATCGGACTGCTGAAAAACGGCGACATAATCGAAATCGACATACCCGGCGGAAAGATCAACGCCAAGATCTCCAAAGCCGAATTCGCCCGCCGGCGCAAAGCCTACAAACCGCGCCAAGCCCCAATCCGCCACGGCGCCCTGGGACGCTACGCGGCCCACGCGACCAGCGCCGACACCGGCGCGGTGCTCGACTGGAGCGGTAAACCGTAGGTGTCTGTCGGATTTTTAGCGGTTCGATGGGCTGAGTTTATTGGCAAATGTTTTGTTTTTGTCAATATCTTCTTGAGAATAGAGTGCTTCCTGGTATTTCCGCAGGTCCTTGCATATCGCATGAATGTCCGAATTGAATTTCTTTGTATGCTCCATTCGGTATTTCCTGACTTCCGCCACAAAAGGATCTTTCATGATTCTTCTCCCAGTAATTCTTCAGGTGAGGCCAATACAGGGCATACGTATCCGGCATTTTCAATTATAGCTTTGATTTGATTTTTAGTAAATGGATTATTGATATGTTTGAAATTCCATGTTGCGATAAAGTCGATTTTACCAACACATGCGAGCGAAATATGCAATGCATCTTCAGGAAACTCGGCGGGAATTCCATTCTTGCAATGCATCTTCAGGAAACTCGGCGGGAATTCCATTCTTAACTGTCAGCAAATCAGCTAAATCTTCGGCTTCTTCCGAAATGTCAAGTACAGAGAACCCCTGCATCGCTTCTGCACGTTCTGCGGCCTTGTCAACGTCTCCCCGCGAGGCCTCTTTTATTACCAGAGCTGAAATGACAGGTGTAAACTCCTTGTTTAATTTATCCCAAAAATCCTTTGTAGACGCTTGATGACCAGCAATTACAATATCACGACTCGCTTTCCCAGCGTAATAACTTACGACACTTGTTTCGATGTAGACACTCTGTTTCATGGTGCTATTGTAACAAACAGATTGGATGTTTCAACATCATTAAGTCCGGCGCCAACTTCGCCCAAGACGATCATAGAGCGAATGATACCGCTCCTTGTCGGGCGAATGCGGGCAACTGCAAACGACAACGCGGGTCGGAGCCTTTTTAATAATGGGCTACCGACCCGCATTGTTTTTTAATCCGCCTGGACACAATATAAAAAAGTCCGGTAGCGTCTTGGTTGTTATTCTTCTTCTTCGTCGTCCAGGAGCAGTTCGGGCAGCTTCATGTAGTACGCGGTCTGCACGAACTCCAGGTCGCATATCTCCTGCATTACCTTTTCGCACGGTTGTTCGTCGAGATTCAGGCCCACCACCGCGGTGCCCGAACGCTTCTTGCGAGAGAACGTCAGGTCGGCGATGTTGATGTCGTTCTTGCCGAAGATCGTCCCGTAGTGCCCCAGCACGCCGGGCCTGTCGTCGTTGAAGATCATCGCGACGTGCCCTTCCGGTTTCATCTCCATGCGGTATCCGTCGATGGCGATGATCCGCGGAAACTTGTTACCGAAGATCGTACCGACGGCAGTCCGCTTCATCTCGTCGGTGTGAATGGTGACTTCCATGAGATTCGCGAACTCGCGGATCTTCGACGACGTAATCTGCTCGACCTCCACACCTCGCTGCTCGGCGAGGACCGGGGCGTTGATGACGTTGACCGGACCGTCCATGTGCGGGGCGATCAGGCCCATCAGCAGGTACGTGGTGATCGGCGAGACATTCATGTCGGCGATCGAACCGCGATAGACCACTTCCACCTTGGTCAGGGCGCCGGGGGTGATGCCCGTGAGGATCGTGCCCATACGCGAAGCCAGCTCGGTATACGGGCGGAGTTCGTCGGGAAGGGCCTTGTCGAATCCGGGAGCGTTTATCGCGTTGCGGACCTCGCCGCCGCGAAGGGCCTCGACAAGCTGCTGTGCGGCGTCGAGGGCTACCTGCTCCTGTGCTTCCGCCGTCGAGGCGCCCAGGTGAGGGACGGCAAGAACGTTCGGATGCTGAATCAGTTTCTGCTCGGTTTCCGACTCCGGGGGTTCGGACGACCACACGTCGATCGCCGCCCCGGCTACACGCCCTTCTTCCAGGGCCTTGAGCAATTCGTCGACATTAATGATCCCGCCCCGCGCGGCGTTTACCAGGCGCACGGTGGGCTTCATTGCCGCAAACTGCTCGGCTCCGATCATACCAATAGTGTCGTCGGACTTCGGAACATGCACGCTTATGTAGTCCGACCGCTTGCACAACTCGGCCAGGTCTTTGACCATCTCGTCCATACCGTCGGGACACTTGCCCGCAAAAAACGGATCGTAGCCCAGAACTCGCATCTCCAGGGCCGCGGCCCGCCTGGCCAGAGCTCGGCCTATCCGTCCGGTGCCCACGATACCGAGCGTCTTGCCCGCCAACTGCGTACCGGAATACGCCTTGCGATTCCACTCGCCGCCGCGAAGCGACGCGTTGGCAGGGGCGATCTTGCGGGAAAGCGACATCATCAGCGTCAGCGCCAACTCCGCCGTACTCAGCGTATTACCGCCCGGAGTGTTCATCACGATCACGCCCTTGCTGGTCGCCACCGGGATATCGATGTTGTCCACACCTACCCCCGCTCGGGCGACGCCGCGCAACTTGCCCGGATTCTCGAGCACTTCAGCGGTAACCTTCGCCGCCGACCGCACGATCATCCCGTCGTAGTCTCCGGCGATCCGGGCCAGTTCACTCGGCGAAAGCCCCGCCTGGACGGTTACTTCAACGTCTTCCTGCTCATTCAGCCAGTCGATTCCGACATCGCTGAGTTTGTCTGCTATCAGTATTTTCATGTTGGCCACCTATTCCCAATCCTTAAGAACCGCAACCGCGGCGGTTACGCCCTTGCCGATCTCGATGTCGACGCCCATGTCGCTCAGCGTGTATTCCAGCGCCGCGATCATTCCGATTGTCTCCAGCGGGTCGACGTAACCCATGTGCGAGATGCGAATGATCTTGTTCTTGAGCTGCGCTTGTCCGCCGGCTACGGAGACTCCGTACTTGTCGCGAAGCTTGGCGCGAATCGAATCGTCAATGTCTTCGGGCAGGCTCAGGGCGGTTACCGAGTCGCCGGGCTGGCGGCTGTAGATTCCCAGGCCGATCGCCGCCGCCGCCGCTCGCGTCGCCTCGGCCAGAATCGCCGTCCTCGCCCAGACCGTCTCGATACCGATATCGTTGATCGTATCGACGGCGACCTGCAACCCGCGGATGAGGCTCACCGCGGGCGTATACGGCGTATCGTCGCTCGCGACGGACTTGCGGTAGGCCTTCAGGTCCAGGTAGAAGCACGGCGAGGTTATATTGGCGCCCAGCGCCCATGCCTTCTCGCTGACGGCCAGCGTCGCCAGACCGGGCGGAAGCATGAGGGCCTTCTGGCTTCCAGCCGCTACCACGTCAACGCCCCACGCGTCCGTTTCCAGGGGCAGGGCGCCGGCGGCGGTTATGCAGTCTGCCAGCAGGATCGCGCCGGTTTCGGCGACTATCGCGCCGATCGCCTGGAGATCGCACGCGGTAGCCGTGCAGGTCTCGTTGTAAACGGTAATAACGGCGCCATATTCGCCCGTGGCGAGTTTCTGCTTGACCGTCTCCGGCTGCAGCGCCGTGCCCCATTCCAGCTCAACTTCGTCGACATCCAGACCGTATACCCTGGCGACCTTGACCCATCGCTCGCCAAACTTTCCGCCGTTGGCTACGAGGGTCTTCTTGTCGCGAGGTACGAGGCACGCGATGGCGGCTTCCATACCGGCCGTACCGGAACCGGCGATCGTTATACAATCGTTTTCGGTCCTGAGGATTTTTTTCAGTCCAACGTTGACGGCGGCGAACATCTCGCGAAAACGGGCCGTCCGATGGTGAAAAATCGGTTTTGCCATCTCGTTGAGTACTTCCGGGGGAACATCAGTGGGACCGGGGGTGAAAAGGCGTGACTTGATCATGGGAATGTCTCCAACTAATCGCTAAGCTCCAGGAACAAGCCGGCATTTCCGCAGGCCCTTCCTGCGGTTGCCGCCTGAAGCGGAAATCTTTATTGTTCGCAACGGTATGAGCCCCGAACGGAACCAATCGCGAGTAATAAGACGATAAACCAAGGTCCCGTATCTGTCAATACCTTTTTTTTGGACGACGACAACGGCTTGGCTACCGAGGACACAAGGGCCTGCCGTGCCGCCGGCTTTTGGTCTTTGATACGCCGCAAGCACACGCTAATATACACTTATGGCTGCAGGAATTCGCAGGATCACACTCGTTGCACTGCTGATGGTCGCCTTGGCCGGATGCACGCCGCCGAACGGGGTGGCTTACCAGTACTCCACTATCAACGCGCTGCTGGAAGGGGTCTACGACGGCGAGATGACTTGCGCCAGGCTCCTGCAACACGGGACCTTCGGGCTGGGAACTTTCAACGCGCTCGACGGCGAGATGGTCGTGATCGACTCGGCGGTCTACAAAATACGCACCGACGGAAAGGCGTATCGCGTGGGCGCCGGCGAGACCACTCCGTTTGCGATGGTGACGTCGTTCGAGCCGAACATGATATTCAACATCGAACACGACGGTAGTCCGACGCTGGAACAACTGCTCGAATTCAAGGTCCCCGAGTCCAATCTCATTCAGGCGATCCGCATCGACGGGCAATTCAAATACGTCAAACTCCGCAGCGTACCCAAACAGAAGCGCCCCTACCGCCGCCTGGCAAAAATAGTCGAAGACCAATCCGTCTTCGAACTCAAGGACGTTCGCGGAACGCTGGTGGGATTCCTCATACCGCCCCACTTCGCAAACGTCAATATGCCCGGATACCACTTCCACTTCATCACCGAAGACCGCTCGCGCGGCGGGCACGTCCTGAAATGCCGCACCGGACACGTCCAGATGCAGATCGACGAGATACCCGAATTCCACCTGGTCCTGCCGGAAACCGGCGACTTCCTCAAAGCCAAACTCGCCGGCGACCGATCCGCCGAACTCGAGAAGGCCGAAAAATAGCGGCCAAAAAACATGAGAACAACCGTACTGACACTGCTGACCGTGGCGGCGGCCATCGTTGCGGGACACGCCGCCCAAGCGGCGCCGAAGTCTGCCGCCAAGGGCGGCGAGATACACGTGGTGGTCTTCGACTTCGCCTGCGCCGGCGGTGAATACGGGAAAAAACTCGGCGATTCGATTCGGTTGCGGCTTGCAAGGCACAAGATATTCTCCGTGGTCGATTCCCTGACCACTCGGGATCACCTCAAATCGGCGGCCGCCGACGCCGACCGCAAAACCATAATCTCGCTGATGAAGGACAAGCTCCTGGTCACTATAGGTATCTACGGAACCGTCTCGGTAAGCGGGTCAAAGATCACCGCGGAAATCACGTGCATCAACTTCACCAATCCAGCCAGCCACGCCGACTGGACAAAAACGTTTTCCGACAGCACTCAGCGGGCGCGTGGACTGATCGCAAGAGGGGTCGTCGAGAAGATCACCGGACAGGCCGAATGGGTACCGCCGCAATACGGCGACGAGGACGAACCGGAGAAATTCGGAAAGCCCGTGAACGTGAACGGGAGTTTCGATCTTTTTGGCAAGAAACACACCGGGTGGGACGCTCCGGACAATGCGGGTACGTTCATCGAAGACGGGCCGCGCGGGCGCGGGAAAATCTTGCGGATACGAACTGATCTGGAACGAGACAAGTGGTACGAGTACCGTCGCAAGCTCCGCATGGGCCTGGCGAGCCCAAAAAATCCGCCCAAACTGAAAAGAGACACCAGCTACGGCAGCGTTGCCGGGCTCGAGGGCGTACACTATCGCAGCGACTGGATCGACGCCAAGGGGGGGCAACGCTACTGGCTGACGGCCGACAAGAAAGGGCCCGGCGCCAAAATATTCATCAAGGGCTTCCTCGACTGGAGCTCTCAAGCCTCGGGCCTCCCGGAAAGCTCACTTGCCAGACTCGGCCTGACACCCGAAAAATTCGCCGACCTCCCGCGAAAAAAACAGCAGGCGATGATCCGCGCCGACGCCAAGGCCCATCCCGAACGATATCGCCGAGAATGCTACCGATGGTATCTCAACTGCGGGGGGAGCGGTGATTGGAAGCACCACGCCGCACCGGTGCCCCCCCGCGGAGGCCTGCCCGCCCACGTTCGATGGATCCAGATACAGGTCTATTGCTACTGGCCGCCGGGCGAGTACCTCTGGGACAACGTCCATCTCTACAAGGACCCCCGCCAAACAGCCCCACTGCCCGAAGTAAACGCCCGAACGAAAAACTACAAGACCATAACCCCCACCGACCCGCCAAAGAAAAAGAAATCAAAGTAGCCCCACAATGCCCGACGCATATCCCCCAACGTTAAGCATCACTGGTCCGCCGCGGCGGATCCGATGCACGCGGTTGTTCGGCTGGTTCAGCATCACATGTGTGTCCTATTGTAGTCGATATTAGCGCCCTTGCCCGGCATGCTGTCCAGGACTTTCTGCAACGACCGCCGTGTGGCCGGGGCGTCGCCGGGAGAAAGCGGTTTCTGTTCAAGAACGTCTTTCAGAACATTGTAGAAACGCCCATCTCCGTAGAGCTTGTACTCCTTGTTTCTTACCCATCGAATTTCAGAATGCCGATATTTTTTATCGTATTTTTTTACATACGGTCTTGGGAAGTAGTAATTGAACAGCCACTGGCGAGGATGACCTTTCCGGCCCTGGCATTGGGGCCAGAACGTTCGGCCGTCCAACTCCACGCCTTTGGGCAAATCCGCACCGGCAATGTCGGCGAGGGTTGGCAGGAAATCAGAAAAATCAATCAGGTCGTCGCATACCTTTCCCGCCGGCGAGCCAGATCCTGCGACAATCAGCGGAACGTGCGTCCCGTGATCCTTTGTATGCCCCTTGCCTCCCCGGATGATCTCGCCGTTGAGAGTGGAACGCAGACTGGCGTCCGTCCCGTTGTCGCCCGTAAACAGGACAACCGTATTATCCGACAGTCCAGCTTCTTTGAGAGCATCGAGAATCCTTCCGATACAGGTATCCATGTGGGCGACCATATCCTCGAAATTCGACTGCGATTTCCTGCTCTTTCGGTTCTTGCTCCCCGGGGTGGGCTCAAATGGCGAATGGACGAGCGTCATCGGAAAATACAGCAGGAACGGCTTGTCGCCGCTCTTGTGCCTTTTGATGAAATCCGTCGCGAATGCAGTGAACCGATCCGGGCCATATGTATTCTTCTCAACAGGGAGAGCCTTGTCATTCAAGGCGATGGGAGTGTTCCAGTACTTTGGCCATTCCCCAATCAGCCTGCATACATTATCGAAACCGACATCCTTTGGAAAAAGCCCGGATACCAGTTCCAACTGCCACTTTCCGGCAAACGCCGTCTGGTATCCCCTGGTCTTGAGCACATGTGCAAATGTGGTCTGCCCTTTGGGAAACGTTCCGAAATTATAGTAGTTTCTGACATTGTCCCGCCCTGTCATGATCTTGACGCGAGACGGCGTGCAGAGCGGCGTGGAATGACAATTCGTAAATCGCACGCCGCCGGCGGCCATCTGATCGATCCGCGGCGTCTTGTACTGCCTGCTTCCATAGCACCCGAAACACTCGTACCCGACATCATCAGCCATTATGAGAATGATATTGGGCTTGCGTGATTCAGGTTTTGCAGATAGACACAGAGATGCCAGCGGAACCATCCCGGCCGCAGCCAGGCCCGCTCTCAAAAACCCGCGTCTGTTCAGGTGCCTATTGCTCATAACGCCATTTTCCCTGTGCCGAACGTTTCGCCTTCACCGGCGCGGTTTCCCGCGTACGGTGAAAGGCTTTGCCGGACGCTTTCTATTTCTTGCACAGATCGCTATGAGAACCTGTGCGCTCAAGACGCAGGGAATGTTCATCAGCGGTGTAAATTAATACCCAGTCCGGCTCAACATGACAATCTCTGGAGTTCTTCCATGAACCGATGAGCCGGTGGTCGCGATGCCTGGAGTCAAGGGGTTTTCCCCGCGCCAGGATTTTGACAACGGCCTTGAGTTTGTCAATGTCCTTACCCCTTTTGCTTATCCGTTTGAGGTCTTTGGCGAACTGAGTCGATTGGGAAACCTTTTTTACCTTTTTCATTTATCCCAACTCTCGAACATCTCATCAAGGGTGTCAAACGTTTCAACATCCTGGCCCTTGGCGCTTTTGTCCAAGGTCTTCTTTGTGAGTTCATTCGGGATAAGGACAGGAAACGGAATACCGCCCCTGAGACAAATCTGTCTGTAAAACAGGCGGATTGCCTCTGCGGGACTCATCCCCAGTTTTTTCAGTACACCTTCGGCCTTCTTCTTCGTACGGGGTTCTACTCTAGCGTGTATTATGCCTGTTTTGTTCATGACGCCATTGTGTCACACATGTAATACATTGTCAACAATATTTCTCGCAGCTAACGTCCAAGCTCAGCGGCGCGGTCTTTTCGCGTCCGCTGGAGCACCTTGTTAGCCAGGGCATTAGCCCGCATTTTTCACGGTTTTTTTGCACTTTATGCTTGCGCTGAGCCTAACTGTCTGTTAATAAGGGTGTTATACCAAGACAACCTACAGACAGAAAGGCCCTCAACATGACAGAGTGTAACAACCAACCGATGCT
>JADHXQ010000118.1 GCA_016782885.1 Phycisphaerae bacterium
CCATCTGTAGCCCGCCGATCAAGGGGGAAGGTCTTCACTACACGCCATTTGAGGCATTCTCGGACGGTGGCGCAAAGACTTACGAATGAAAAAACTGCGAAAATCGTCAAATTACACGCGAAGTGCGAAGGTTGGGTTAGCATTTTTCAGTGTCCGTATTCCCGTATTTGTTTCGCATATGGCGAGTTGGGATTGTGGCCTGGGTGCAGGGGCCAACCATTGTATTCGGTGATGAATGTCCAGGCCTGCGGGGGCATTTTGCGTTTGGGCGGGTTTTGGCGGATGTAGCGAATCGTCCTGCGAATGTCTTCGGGATGGTCCAGGAATACCTTCCAGCCCGATTGGGCCCAGACCGGATGATCGGGACTGCGGAAATTCAAACTGCTAAACCGCAAGCGGTTCTGATTCGCTGCTGTGCGGACCGGTGCGCACGAAGACCGCTTGCGGTTTAGCATGCTTCGTGTTTTGGACTTTTTTCTGGGGACTTGGGAAACGACTGGGAACTGGCGACGGCGGACGGCAGTGCTGCGTCCTTCGACAAGCTCCCTTCGACAAGCTCAGGATCTACGACAGGATATACGACAGGGCAAGCATTGAGGAATATCAACTCCTGATATTTCCTTTTTACCGGTCTGATTGAAAAACTGCGGCCTCTTGGCTTGTTTCCTGGTCGAGGACGCGCATTGTCTTGCGGTAGAGTTCCTCGGCCTGTTCGGGGGTTTCGGCGATGCACGTCACGCCGAATTTTCCGAATTGCGAAAGCGATCCCATCAGGTGAAACACCACGCCCTGCTGGGCGGTGCTGTCAAAATGCAGTTGGTGATACACCATTGTATCGATCAGATCGTCAGGGCTTAAACCTTTGTATCTTGGCTTCTGGAGATTGTCCGAGGCGTAATAGCAGCGGGCCTGGCCGCCGGGCAACCGATAGATGCCGCATTCGGCATCGTAGGCGCCGTCGGTGAGAAATTCGAGCACGAGGAACGGGAACGTGGTCCCGCCTTTGCGCAGATTGATCTCAATGGCGTAATGCGTCCACCGGTTCTCGGATTTGACGGAAACAAAGTCGACGCCCCAGATGCCCAGGACGCCTTTTTCCTTGAGGATATGTGCGATTTTTAATCCGGCTTCCTGAATAGCGAGCCGATAGCGTTCATCGGCTGGGAAGGTGCAGCCCAGGTAGACCTGTCCGCTGGGCCCGCCCAGCACCTGGTCGTGAGTTGAGATAACGCTGACCTTCCCGAGGGGATCTATCCGGCATTGCACGGATGGCGAATGCTTTTCCCGCCCCTCTATCCAGCACTCGACAATACCCCCCATCTCCCCGAGTTTTTCCAGATAGGCGTCCCATGTCATGTCCGGGGCCTCGAACCGGATACGATTGGGTAATTGGGCGGCGATCCGGTCTTGGAGTTCCTGGCGCAGTTCCGGCGACTCGGCTGGATCGTAGTCAAACAGGGCGTTCCCTTCACCGGAAAAACCTTCATTCAGTTTGATGACGGCCCTTTTCAGATCGGGATTGCGGAGCTTCATTTCTGCAAGGGCGTTGACGAGCCGGTCTTCATCGTGGAGATGTTCTATTCCGTCGGGTATGTCAACTCCGGCGGCGCGAAAGATCTCGCGGCCGTGGCTCTTGGAACCGTAGTGTATTCGATCCGGATCGCAGGCATACAATGGGAGCTTTAATTCGACGGACAGCGATCTTTCCAGGGGTGTCGCGTTGAAGCAGGTAATATGGCTCGCCGACGGGTTGACGATTGACTTGCGAATCCGCTGCAGCAATCGTGGACGTTCGAGGATTTTTTGCGTGAGGGGCGCCGGCGAGGCGTCATGGCAGCTCAATAAGGTCAGGCGTCTTCTGGCGTGTTTGCCAGGTATTCCCGGAAGGAGATGCAGGTAATAGTCGATAATGGAATCGTCAATGGGCTGGCTCGTTACGAAGACAATGTTCACGCGCGGGAGCCGCAAAAGAATCAACAGGCACAGCAGCCGCTCTTCATAGTGATGAATCCCCGACACTTTGGCAAGCACTTCAGGGTCGAGCGAGAGACTCGGGATGATAAGAACGGTCTGTTCGGCCGCACGGTCGCCAAAAGCCGCATAAATCCCGGGCAGCCTCGTTTGCAGTTCCTCGAAAACTTCACGCTCCCGGTTTGAATGGTCGGCGGCTTGCATTGACACGGGGTTTGTGGGCGGATGCTCCATATGCGATGCGCCTTTCCTTCACTTTTTTCAGGTATCACGCCCCGATTTCAAGGCGTGGTGCGTGGTATTTGGATGCAATTTGAATCGTTATTACAAGGAACCGGCTTTAAGGGCAATCAAAAAACGGGAGGCCCGGGCCAGCGGGGCGCTGTCGTAGACCCTGAGCAAGCGACCTGTCCCGCGAAGCCCAGAGGGGCGCGTCGAAGGGAGCTTCGTCGAAGGGCGCAAGACAGGTGAGCCCGCCGGCGGATCTCCGACAGTGGACGGCAACGGCGTCCCTCGCTCGAAATCCTGACAAAGCGTTTTAGATTAGATTGCTCTGGTGATTGCCCGGGGCCGACGAATCATTAGAATGTATGGACCTCTGCAACCGCCTGGGAGCAACCAATGCGTTTTGGACAATGTCTGATATCGGCGGCCATTGCGGTTTCGGCAATCGCATGCACCGGCCAAAAGTTGCGCGTGACTCCCACGCCCCGCGCAACGGTCGAGCAAATCGATCCGCTGATCTCCTGGTCGTCCGGTCCGGAGATATTCCCGCCCAGTTGGCTCAAGGCGCCGTTCCACCAGGCCGCCCGCCCGATAGACCCGTCCAGCAAGGACAGGGCCCGCGCGATCGTCAGGCAGGCGATGCAGAAGTATCCGGCGGCGCTGGTCGCCAGGACCATCGCCAGGGGCAGGATATACATTCTCGGGGAACTGAAAGTCTATCGGAACATGCAATTCGCCGGTACGGCTTCGCACAAGGCCGTCTACCTCGTGGTGCGCGACAAGTCCCAGGGATACACCGATAAATTCATCGAGTCGACTTTTCACCAGGAGTATTCGACACTGCTGATGAACCGCTACCTCAAGCACCTGGATATGAAGGCATGGAAGGCGGTCAATCCGGAGGGTTTTACCTACCTGGGGCCCAACTCCTGGGACAGGGTTCGGGGCAAGGACGGAGGGGCGCGGGCGATAATGAAGACCGGCGGGGCGAAGTTGCTGTCAACCGACACGGCGCGTCTGGCGCAGGGGTTCCTGGTCAGATACTCGATGAGTTCCCTGGAAAACGACGTCAACGGTTACGCCGCGGCGCTGTTTGCCAATGACCGGAATTTCTGGGCCAACGTGGAAAAGTATCCAGCCGTCCGGAAAAAGGCCGACCTCGCCATCGAGTTCTATCACCGGATCGACCCGGCATTCACGCGGGAATACTTCCGGGCGCTCCGGCGCCGGCCTGCGCGTTAGGCGTCAAGCTTGTCGTAGCATTTCTTGAGGTAATCGACCGACTTTTTCAGGGCGGCGCTCATCGTGTCCGGTTCGGGCTGGTGGTGCATGAACGGATTGACGTACCACTTGTAGCGGATCTCCTGAAGCGCCTTTAACCATTCGACGCAGTCGGCGGGCCCGATCCCGGGCAGTTGGCCGGTGCCCTTGGATGCCTGCCATGCATAGAAGAACAGCAACTGCTTGCCCGAAACCTTTATCGCGTCGCCCACGGATACCTTGAGCCTCTGGAGGTGATACGGCGCCAGTGCGATCCCCAGGCGCTTGGAGGTGTTTGTGTCCACAAACGCCTTGAACGAATCGAGCGAATTCAGCAGCGCCCCGCCGTGATTCTCGATCGCCAGGTACGAGTCGTACTTCTCAGCCAGTTCGATCTCGGGTTTCAGCGACTCGATAAACGCCTTCATGCGTGCGGTAAGTCCCGCCCCCTTGCCGCCCCTCCCGCTGCCCCGCACCGCCACCCCCCCACCGGCATCGCCGAGCAGTTTGGCGTATTTTCGATACCCGCCGCGATAGACGCTGAACGAATACAGCTTGAGTTTGTTCTTCGCCAGTACGGCCTTGAGCCCATTGCCGCCGAGGCGCTTGGCGACATCGTCGAGATGCGGACAGCCCGCATGCCCGGACCAGATATCGACGCCTTCAAACCCCAGATCCGCAATACGCTTGCAGGCCTGCTCGATGGGCAGCTTGGTAAACTGGATAGTCGAAGTGGACAACCGCATCCGCCATTTGTCGGGCTTTGCGGAGGCTTTTGCCTCGGCGGCCTGGCCGCGAACTGAAGCTGCCAGGAGCGGCGTGCCGGCGGCGAAACCGGCGCCCAATGTCTTGAGAAACTCGCGTCGTGTATTCATGTCAATCTCCTTCGCCCGGATTATACCATCCCTAATGGCTGTGGGAAACTACGAGTAGTCTTTGATTCCTGCGCATCGAGGCGATGGCGAAGATGCTGCCCAAGAAATAGCAGCCTGTCGAAATAGTCATCCTGCCTGCCGGCGGGTTTTCTGCGGTCGGCGCCGAATGCGGTCTAGGAACCTTGAGAAGAAGTGTGGAATGCTCCCGTCAGTTTTGGGTTCCCTTACAGCAAGAATTTCTGGTAGACTCTCGGGAGTCTGAATTGCAAGAGCGTTTCTCCCGTGTCCGGCATCCGAGGACAAGAGATGTCTCACAAGAGTTATGGACTTTCGCACGTTGGGCGGCTTCTGGACGTCAATGAAGACAGCATCCTCATGGCTGACGAGTTAGGCGTCTATATCCTCTGTGACGGATGCGGTGGACATTCGGCCGGTGAAATCGCCAGCGAAATCGCCGCAAAGACCACACTCGACGGTATCCAGGCCAAAAGCCAAGTACTCGCCAACTACGCCTCCGCTCCCAGCCAGTCCGCCCGGGATAAGGTGATCTCGGTT
This sequence comes from Phycisphaerae bacterium, assembly GCA_016782885.1. Taxonomy (GTDB): domain Bacteria; phylum Planctomycetota; class Phycisphaerae; order SM23-33; family SM23-33; genus BS750m-G57. The sequence goes on from JADHXQ010000118.1 coordinate 4,887, forward strand.
CTCCAGGAGACCATTAACGCCGCCTCCAACGAGGTCCACAGGATAGCACGGTCCGACAAGGGCAAGGCGGGCATGGGTACGACCATCGTGGTCCTGGCCATACTGGGCGAAAACGCCATAGTTGCCCACGCAGGGGACTCCCGGGCGTATCTCATCAGGGGCGGCAAGGCCCATGAGATTACCGAAGACCACAACATGGCCAGCCACTACGTGCGCCTCGGGCTGATCGCGGCTGAAAAGGCCGCCACCAGCCGCTGGGCAAGCATGTTGACGCGCGCGATTGGCTACCACGAGCACGTTCATGTCGACACGCTGCGGTTCGCACTGGTCCCGGAAGACACGCTGCTACTCTGCTCCGACGGTCTGACAAGATACCTCTCGCGAAACGAAATCGCCGAAGTGTTCGCCGCCCAACCGATCTCCAACGTACCTCACGAACTTATCCGCCAGGCCAACTCCCGAGGTGGCGCCGACAACATCAGCGCCATTGTCCTGCAAATACCCCCGGGCAAGTCCCAGCGCGCCAGCGACGCCATTGGCGGAATGCTGGCGCTCAAGAAGGTATCGCTATTCAAACACCTTACGTTCCACGAACTGCTGCGGGTGATGGATCTGACGCGCATCAGGACGTTCGAAAAAGGTCAGAGCGTGGTGGCGGAGGGCGACTTGAGCGACACGATTTTCGTGAGCCTTTCGGGCAGCGTCGAGGTCGTCAAGGGCGGGCGCAAGATCGCAGAACTTCCCGCCGGCTCGGTGCTTGGTGAAATGGGCCTGATAGACTCCCAACCGCGATCGGCCAGTGTAATCGCCACCACGCCAACGCGCCTGCTGACAATCTACCGCAAGGATTTCTTCGCCCTGCTGCGACGCCAGCGCACGCTGGCGGCAAAGGTACTCTGGGGGCTCTGCCGCGTCCTTAACGGGCGGCTGAGGGATACCAGCGAAAATCTCCGGGAGGCGATCGACCCCGAAAGCAGCGCCGACACCCCGTTTGCCTGAACGCAAGAGCCGGGCACGAAGCTTGTAGGATGGAACTTTACCGCTAAAATGGCGGGGCTGCATACTGCAGTTACAAGGAACCGAGGAACGCATGGAACACAACAAAGACGCCCTGGCCCGTTTGGTTATTCTCGCTTCATCAATATTGGTTTCCGCGTCGGGCGCATACGCCGACGACTGGCCCACATATCGCCGCGACAACCAGCGCACCGCCATATCCACCGAGACAATCGCCGCGCCGCTGTCGACCGAGTGGGTCTTTACGCCGCTCCACGCCCCGGCCCACGCATGGGGCGACCCCCAGCCAAAGGTGGTCGAGGGTAATCTCGAACGACCCAGAATGCGCTTCGACGACGTGTTCCACGTCGCAGCAGTGGGCGAGGGGATATACTTCGCCTCGTCGGCGGACAATAAGGTCTACTGCCTCGACGCGCGCAGCGGGCGGATCCGCTGGGAGTTCTGCACTAACGGACCGGTGCGCCTGGCGCCGACGGTGTCGAAAGGCAAGGTCTACGTCGGCTCGGACGACGGAAAAGTCTACTGCCTCGACGCCCGCGGCGGAGAGATCGTCTGGACATTCCAAGCCGCTCCGGGAAACCGGTTCGTCCTGGGCAACGGTAAGATGATCTCGCTCTGGCCGGTCCGAACGGGCGTGGTGGTCGACGGAGGGGTAGCATACTTCGGCGCCGGCGTATTCCCCTCTGAGGGCGTAAACCTATACGCCGTAAACGCAACCAACGGAAAACTCATCTGGAGTAACGACGGGTTCGGTAAGGGCGGGCTGGGCAGCGTCTCGCCGCAGGGGTACATGGTAGCCTCCAAGGATCGCCTTTTTGTGGCGTCGGGACGAGCCATGCCCGCAACCTTCCAGCGCAAAGACGGAAAGTTAATCAGGCACACAAAGTTCATCTGGCGCCGCACGGGGCTGTTCGGAGGCACTTACAGCGTGCTGGCCGGAGATATGCTTTTCAACGGAACCGAGCGGATGCTCGGGATCAAAGCCGACACCAGCAAACTGCAGATGTCCGAGGAGGCCCTGAGGCTCGTGGTCGACAAGGATATCGCCTACATTCTCAACGGCGCCGAAGTGGTGGCGCTGAACCGCCAGGACTGGACCAAAAAACGCGGATCCCAGAAACTCTTCGCGGTGGGCCAGAGGATCAAGGGGCTCGAAAGGCAGATCGCCCGCGACAAGTGGCTTCGCAAACCGGGCATCCCGACCAAAGGCCAGCAGGCGGCCATGAAAAGGTACATCAAACAGCGCGCCGACGAGCAGAAGGTATGGGACGCTTCGGTGAAATGGCGGGCGAAATGCACGCATTCGGGATCGATGGCGCTGACGAAGAACCTGCTGCTGACAGGCGGGAAGAACGCGGTGGCTGCATTCGATCTCGCCTCGGGCAAAACCGTCTGGTCCGCCAAAGTAGACGGTAAAACAAAAGGCCTCGCCATCGCCAACGGACGCATTCTGGCCAGCACGGACACGGGCAGGATATACTGCTTCATCCCGCGAAAGAACGGTAAGGATCTGAAAATAGCGCAAGCTGCCGACCGCGGCGTCTTCCCGCCCGGCGCGTCGTCACATCCCAGCGAGACCCTCGCCGAAGATATCATCAAGGATTCGGGCGCCCGGAAAGGCTATGGACTGCTCCTCGGGGGCTCGGGGCGATTGGCATTTGAACTCGCCAAACGCAGCGGCATGATGATATACGTGATCAATCCCGACGCGAAAGCGGCGGCAGATGCACGAAAGAAACTCTCTGCCGCCGGAGTCTACGGCGCCAGGGTCACCGTAATCACCGGGCGACTCGATGCTCTGCCCTTCAGCGACTACTTCGCGAACATCATCGTTTCGTCGGACACATCCACGCCCGCAGCGGAAGTGCTCCGCATGCTCAAACCTTGCGGCGGTATAGCATACATCACCCAAACGGATAAGGCTAAGTTCACCGCCTGGTCCGGCGCCATGCGGAAGGAACTGGCGAACCTGGGCGAGAAGACCACGAAGATAGCAATGACCGACTCGGGCGCGAAAGTCACGCGAGGCGCCCTGAACGGCGCGGGCAGTTGGGCCCACGAATACGCCGAAGCGGGCAATACCGGTTGCGGCGACGACCAGATCGTCAAAGGCGAGCTGGACCTACTGTGGTACGGCGAACCGGGCCCCGGGCGCATGCCAAGCCGCCACGCCTCTGCCGCGGCGCCGCTGGCATTCGACGGGCGAATGTTCATCCAGGGCGAAAACGTCATCATGTGCTACGACGCGTACAACGGTGTGGAACTGTGGAAACGCGAAATCCCCGGTGCGATGCGACTCGGTCTCAAGACGCATGTTTCCAACCTGGCCGGCGGAATGGGCAGCCTGTTTGTAGCGATCGGAGACAAGTGCCTCCGCCTCGACGCGGTAACCGGGCGAACGCTGCGAACGTACAAACTCGAGTCGGCAGACGCGAAAGAGCCCGACACCTGGAACTACCTCGCTGCCGTGGGCAAGACGCTCTACGGCAGCCGGAACGCCAACCGCATCTTCGCCGTTGACGTCGAGACGGGCAAGCTCAGGTGGCGCCATGACGCATCGGACATCATGACAGTCACGATCTGTATAGGAGACGAACGCCTTTTCTACATAGACAGGAGCGTCACCGACGCACAGAAGAAGGAAGGCCTCAAGGGAGTTAAGGACAAGGTCCACCTGGACGCGCGAGGAAAACCAATACCCCCCGTTCGACTCGTCGTCTGCATAAACGCCGCCACCGGAAAGGTCGAATGGGCCAAACCGATCTACGTCGCCGACTGCATACCGCCGGTTACCAAGGCCCACGGTGACCTGACGATGATGTACTCCAACAACGTGCTCCTCCTGGCCGGTCAGCCCTGGAACGGGCACTTCTGGCGGGATTTCTTCGCGGGCAAATTCTCGCGACGAAGCCTGATCGCGCTATCGGGCGACAGCGGGAAGATGCTCTGGTCGGGCAACAAGGGATATCGCAGCCGCCCACTGATCGTCGGCGACCGCGTTATCGCCGAGCCCTGGGCGCACGATCTGCGCACGGGCGTCGAGAAGACCCGCAACCACCCGATAACGGAAACCACCGCCAAGTGGCAATTTGCGAGACCGGGACATCATTGCGGGAACATTGCGGCGTCTCCGAACGTCCTGTTCTTCCGTTCGGGCACAGCGGGGTACTATGACCTGGAAAGCGATTTCGGTACGGTGCATTTCGGCGCCGTGCGCCCGGGATGCTGGATCAACTGCATTCCCGCCAACGGGCTGGTCATGATGCCCGAAGCGAGTTCCGGATGCGTCTGCCCCAACGCAATTCAGTGCACAACCGTGTTCGTACCGCGCCAGTCGAGCAGGAAGTGGGGAATGTTCAGCGCGCCGGGAGCAATGACACCCGTCAAACGCCTGGCGGTCAACTTCGGCGCCCCGGGCGACAGGAAAGATTCGGAGGGCAATATCTGGCTGGCGCAGCCGCGCCCCTTCAAGGGCCGGCTCGTAATGGATCTCAAGATCGACGCGAAGTTGCTCAAGGCGGGAAGGTACTTCTCCCGCAACGCCGACTTTCTGAAGATCGACGACGCCAAGGCCCCGTGGATATACGCATCAGGCGCGAAGGGCATCACCAAGTGCTCGATACCGCTGTTGGGCAAGAACGACAAGGCCCAGAAGTACACCGTCCGACTCCACTTCGCCGAACCGGACGCTACGGCTGCAGGTAAGCGGATCTTCGATGTCTCGCTGCAGGGAAAAACGCGCCTGAAGAAATTCGATATCGCCGCCAGCGCCGGCGCCAAGGGCGGACTGGTAGTCAGGGAATTCCGTGGGGTAGATGTCACCAGATCACTTACAATAGAACTCAAGCCCGCCGACCTGACCGAAGACGGAACCAGCGAGTTTCCACCGGTTATCTCCGGTGTCGAGATGATCGTGGAGTAACAGTAATTATCATGGCCGCGCGTTCAACTATCCTTGCCGGTTTCATAGTCGCGCTCACAACCGCCCTCGCCTCAGCGTCAGGCGGGCTGATCGACAGCCTCAGCGAAGACGACACGGCGCCCGCGCCTGACGAATCGCAGAAGGTCGTCCATCGCACCGCCATCGACAAGACCGGCGTGCGCACGACGGATATCACCCTCAGCAATACCGCTCAGAAGGAAGTCGGGATGGACGGCGCGGTCCTGGGACGGTGGGTTTTCGATATCCCATCCGCCCGCAAGACGCCGCGATACCGCCCGCTGACCTGGCGAAACGACAAGTGGTACGGCTCGACGTACTGGGGCGGTCCCGACTGGACACGCGTGGGAAAGGATTGGCATCATCCGGGTATCAACACGCCGGCTGTCCGATGTTTCCGGGCTCCGGCGGCAGGACGCGTAACCGTCACCGGGCGCGTCTACAAAGCCGACACCAACAACGGCGGCGACGGCGTGAGCCTGCTGGTGCGACACAACGCCCAAACCGTGTGGACCGGACAGATCGCAGGCAACGACTCCAAAGGCCTCGACCCGAAGCTCACTCTGACCGTCGCAAAGGGCGACGCGATCCGCTTTATCGTCCATAAACGCGGGCGAATATTCTTCGACACGACGCACTGGGACCCGATCGTGAAATACGCCTCGGGAAAGACGTATCAGGCGTCACAGGGGTTCGTCGCGGGCAAGGGCAAGTCGGACTGGTCCTGCGAAATGCAAATGGACGCGGGCGGAAAACCAGGCCTCCCGCGCGTACACGCTTTCGACGGCGACCTGGCGCTTCTGGACGCCGCGCCGGTAGTGGGCAAAGCGGTGACCCTGTCAGCGGAGCGGGGGCATCTGCCCGGTTTCGTCATTGCAGACGCCGCCGATGACAGCGGGGTCGTCTTTGCGGTCTCGCCGAAATCGTTCTGGCAGTTTGATGTGGCGCGGACAAAGTCCGGGCGGCTCGACGTGACTCTCGTCATGGAAGGCATTAAACGGAAACTCGAGCCCGGCGGTTCTATAAAGGCGCCACGCGTGGTGATGGCCGCCTACCGCGGCCGGTGGGAATCAGGGATCAAACGCCTGGAGCAACTGCTGGGCGTCAACGTCGCTATCGGCGGAGCTTTTCTCAACGCCCACGGGCGCATGACAGGAACCCCCGCCAAACCGACCGGCAGGCCCCAACTGCAACTCTGGACGATGGTGCAGAACGACTGGCGAAGGCAGGACGGTGAGGACCTGAAAGCGGCCGCAAAAAAACACATAGCCCTGACCCGCAAACTACTGACCGACCTCCGCGTCGATCGCCCGAAATCGTTCCTGGCCGATGAAGCCAGGCGACTGGACCAACTAACAGAAAACGACTACCTCCGCGCGCGATGGCTCAAACGCCATATCGCGCTGTCCAATCCGCTGATGGACTTCGGACCGCTGTTGTTCTGCAAACGCGTGCCGACCTCGTACAGCCACCTGGTGATGCAGTATTTCGGATGGCGGGCGCGCGGCGGCGGCGGACTGTTCGTGCTGAAAAATCCGGGCCGCTCGCTGGCCGCTCGCGATATCCTCGACGGCAAGCTCGCCGGCGGAAACGTCCTGGCGCCGCGCCTTGGCTTCGACGCGAAAAAAATCGTTTTCTCGTATGTCGCCTGCGACGGCAAGAGCCCGCTGACCGCTGGCGACAAAGCCCCGCCCCCCGGAAGCTACTACGATATCTATGAAGTCGATATCGACCCGTCGACGCTATTCGACTCGGGCGCCAATGCCAAGAACCTCAGGCGCCTGACCAGCGGACCGTACGAACATCTCATGCCAACTTACCTGCCCGACGGCGGGATCGCCTTCAGTTCCACCAGGCGCCGCGGATACGCGCGATGCTTCGGCGGGCAGTTCGGAACGAAGTGGCACGTCTACACGATCCATCGAATGGACGCGGATGGGCGGAACCTGGCCACATTGAGCTACCACGACACCAACGAATGGTTCCCCGCGGTCGCCAACGACGGACGCATCCTCTATTCCCGCTGGGACTACATCGACCGCGACGCGGTAACGCACCAGAACCTCTGGTCGATGAGGCCCGACGGAACGGCGCCGATGGCGGTCTGGGGCAACGCCACGCCGAAACCCCACTGCACCTTCCAGATCCAACCAATACCCAATTCCCGCAAGATCGTCTTTACCGCTTCGGCACATCATTCGATAACGGGCGGATCAATCGTCGTGGTGGACCCCTCGCTCGGGCGCGACGGCATGGAGCCCCTGACGCGGATCACGCCGGAGGTCCCCTTCCCCGAGGCCGAGGGCAGAAACATACGGGAATACTACGCGGCCCCCCACCCGCTCTCGGAGAAATACTTCCTGACGGCGTACAGCCCCGTTCCGCTGGTCTGGGAACCGGGCGCCAATCCGGCTGGCGCGCTGGGACTGTACCTTATCGATTCGTTCGGCAACCGCGAGTTGTTATACCGCGACCCCGAGATCTCCAGCACAAATCCATGCCCGCTGCGCCCGCGCAAGCGCCCCCGAGTGGTCACCGGCAACCTCCCGAAGAACCCTCCGCCCACCGGTGAGATGATGATACGCGACGTCTACCGCGGTTTGGGCGGCGTCAAGCGGGGCTCCGTCAAGCAACTGCGAATCGTCCAGATATTCCCGAAGACCACGAACCTCGGCAACAACCCCGCCGTCGGGCTGGCCGGGGAGGAAAACACCCGCGCGATCCTCGGAACGGTTCCGATCGAATCCGACGGATCGGCGCGATTCATCGTCCCGGCCCGCATACCTGTGCTGTTTCAGGCGCTCGACGCTGACGGGCTGGCCGTCCAGACAATGCGATCGCTTACGTACCTCCAGCCCGGCGAGAAGACTTCCTGCGTCGGCTGCCACGAACCGCTGGAATACGTAGCCGCCGCCGAACGCACGATCGCGATGAACCGCAAGGCGTCGCAAATCGATCCGGGCAAGCTCGGCGGCGAGGCGTTCTCGTTTATGCGAGTGGTCCAGCCGGTGCTCGACAAACTCTGCATCGAGTGTCATCCGGGCAAGAAGGCCAAGAAGAACATCGACCTGACATCAACCCCGCACAATGGCTTCGCCAAATCGTACTGGTCGCTCTGCGGAGACAGGAACTTCTGGGGTGCCGGGACGAACCCCAAGAACGCCAAAGAAGCGCTCGTCCCGCGCTTCGGCGCACGCAACGTCGTACAGGTCACACCGCCGGGCGGAATGTACGGCTCGCCGGGCAGCCGCCTGCTGAAAATCCTCCGCCACCCGAAAGGCCACTACAAGGTCAAGCTGTCGGGAGACGACATCCGCCGCATCGCCGCGTGGATCGACCTCAACGCGATCTTCTACGGCGTCAACGATCCCAAAGAACAGGCAAAGCAGCTCAAGGGCTTGAAAGTACCAATGCCCGAAATCCAGTAACTACCGGGAGAACGCGGTTATGATCGACGAGTGGGACTTGACGGCTACTAATCTGCATCGCATTTCGCGGCGCCAGTACGAGGTGGCGGTGCTGCCAGTGGCCGCTATCGAACCGCACAACCGCCACCTGCCCCAGGGACAGGACTTCCGCCATACCACGCACGTCACGCGCGAATCATGCCGCATGGCGTGGGACCGCTGCGAATCGGTGATCTGTCTGCCAGCCATTCCGTACGGGGTCGACTGCAACCTGATGGCGTTCCCGATGGCGATACATGTCTCACAAGCCACACTCGACGCGATGGTCCGCGAGATCATCGAATCGCTGCGGGCCCACGGGATCCGCAAGATCGTGATCCTCAACGGGCACGGCGGGAACGATTTCACACCGCTGATCCGCCAGATCCAATGCGACATGGACGTCCACGTGTTCCTGTGCGACTGGTGGACCGTGGGCGCCGACAAGTACGACGAAATATTCGACAGGCCCGACGATCACGCCGGGCAGTTGGAAACGTCGGTGGCCCTTGCGCTCTATCCGGAACTGGTCGAACCGGATGTGGCTGGAGACGGCAAGACCCGACAGTACATCTTCGAGGCCCTCCGCCAGGGATGGGTCAAAACCAGCCGCCGCTTTGACCGCCTCAACGATCACTGCGCCTCTGCCGACCCGACCGATGCGACACCCGAGCGCGGCCAGGCGTACCTGCAGCTCGTCTGCGGGCGGATCGGCAGGTTCCTGGCGGAACTGGCGGCTGCAACAATCGACGAAACGTTCCCGCACGTCCCCTAGCGATGGAGCCGCATTATGAAGGCGATGGTGCTATCCGAAATCGCTCCGATCGAGACTGCCCCGCTGCAATTGACCGATCTACCGGACCCCCAACCGTCCGCCGGACAGGTGCGTTTGCGCATCTCGTGCTGCGCGATCTGCCGGACGGACCTGCACGTCATCGAGGGCGACCTGCCCCGGGAGAAGCTGCCCATAATCCCAGGCCACCAGGTCGTCGGCGTGGTCGACGCGATGGGAGAGGGCTGCAAGCGGTTGAAAGTCGGACAGCGCGTCGGTGTGGCGTGGCTGAGGCATACGTGCGGGGAATGCGAGTTCTGCGATTCGGGGCGCGAGAATCTCTGCGGCGGCCAGCGGTTCACGGGCTATCACGCCGACGGCGGTTATGCCGAACTTGCGGTGGTCGACGAGAACTTCGCCTACGAGATACCCGAAGGCTTCAGCGACACCTCAGCCGCCCCGCTTCTCTGCGCGGGTATCGTCGGCTACCGGGCATTCAAGCGGAGCAACCCACGCGACGGCGCCGCGCTGGCGATATACGGTTTCGGCTCGAGCGCGCACGTTATCTGCCAGATCGCCCTGCGTGTAAAAGGCGAAGTAATTCTGTAGCGCTGGGCGGAGCAATAGTGTAGCGCTTGTGGGTATGAATACCCCAGACCGCCTGGGGCGTCAAGTTTCTGTTCTATTTGATTGCCTGTCTTTCCTTTCTTTCCGCT
>JADHXQ010000119.1 GCA_016782885.1 Phycisphaerae bacterium
GCGGCGAAACCAGATGGGGATTTTTGGATTATTGGATTACATGGATTAACGGCAAGATTTTGGTAACGACAAGTCTGAAACGGTCGGCCTTTACATAATTGAAGTCGTTAATCCCTTAATCCCGAAAATCCATGTAATCACCAACTGTCGTTCGAAGGCAAAAAGCTGTCGCCACTTTTTTATGTCGCACACTCCGTATTGTCGTTCGCCAGTTGCCAGTTGCCAATTGCCAACCGCAGGGGCTATCATGTGCGCTGAACTTTGCTTTCCAACAGTCAGGTGAATAGCATGCAAAGAATGCAGGAAACCATACGCGCCCGTTTCGAAGAGTCGCTCGCGGTTGTCAGCCACACCGGCGAGAAGCTCATCGCGCGGATCGAACAAGCCGCCGGACTCATCATCGACAGCTACAAGACCGGCGGCGGACTATACGCGTTCGGGAACGGCGGATCGGCCGCCGACGCCCAGCACATCGCCGGCGAACTCGTCGGGCGGTTCCTGATCGACCGCAAGGCCCTGCGCGCCGTGGCCCTGACGACCGACTCGTCGATCCTGACTTCGGTCGCCAACGATTACGATTTCGAGACGATTTTCTCGCGCCAGTTGGAAGCCTGCGGGCGGGCGGGCGACATCGCTCTGGCGATCAGCACTTCGGGCAATTCTCCCAACGTGCTGGACGCCCTCCGCACCGCCAGGCGAATCGGGATGAAGACCATCGCGCTGACCGGACCGGGCGGAGGGCGGTGCGCCGAACTGTCCGACATCCTGCTGGACGCCGGCGACGCCGGCGATCCCACGCCGCGCATACAGGAAGCGCACATGGTGATCTACCACATTCTCTGCGAACTGGTGGAAGCGTCGATGGCGGGCGCGTAGCACCGGCGGGTCAGGCTTTGATCTTGGTGATTCGCACGCGGAGGTATCGCTGGCGGTGTCCGGTCTTGGTGCGGGAGGCCTTTCGGCGGCGCAGGCGGTAGATGTGGACCTTCTTGCCTTTGAGGTCCGGATCGACCACTTCAGCGGTCACTTTGGCGCCTTTGACCAGGGGGGTGCCGATCTTGAGGTCGTCGTCGCCGCTGACCAGCAGAACGCGATCGAAGGTAACTTTTTTTGCGTCGCCCAGATCCCTCAGGTCCACGTCAAGCACGTCGCCCTGGCATACCCGAAACTGCTGGCCGCTGTCTTCTATTACTGCGTACATCGTAGTTACTCCTGCAATTCCAAACTTCTTGCGGTGTCGAATCGGAAGATTATCGACATTGCCGAGGAATTGTCAAGCGCTCATTTTCGCCGATTGACAGTCTGTACGCGACATAAGAAAGTGGCGACGGCTTTTTGCCTTCGAACGACAGTTGGGGATTACATGGATTTTCGGGATTAAGGGATTAACGGCAACGTCCTGGTTACGACATATGCGAAGACCGAGTCGTTACCGCCACATAATCCTAGCCGTTAATCCATGTAATCCAGAAATCCATGTAATCCCCATCTGGTTTTCGTAATCCCCATCTGGTTTCGCCGCTGTCCTTGTTTTCCTCTTAACTACGGGCCATTATAACATGCCGCCTTTTAATGTCGATCACGTGATCTCGTCGCCGCGGGAATTGAAAACCGCGTTGATTTCGACGGGACAGACCGGTAGAGTCATTGGACGGGCGTGTGATATACACCAGCAATGCGCCGCGGAATCATGAAGACAGTAAAAAAGAAAGTTCTTGTTTCCGGTTGTTACGATCTTATGCATGCAGGTCACGTGGCCTTCTTCAAGGAGGCTTCGAGCTACGGCGATCTCTATGTGGGGATTGGTTCCGACGCGACCGTTCGCGATCTGAAAGGGCGCGAACCGGTCAACAGCGAACAGGAGCGGTTGTTCATGGTCCAGTCCGTTCGCTACGTCAAGGAGGCCTGGATCAACTCCGGTTCGGGGTTCCTGGATTTTGAGGCGGACATGCGGGAACTTCGCCCGGACATTCTTATCGTCAACGAAGAGGGCAGCAGCCAGGCGAAGATCGCGATCTGCACCGAATTGGATATAGACTACATAGTCCTCAATCGCGTGCCCGAACCCGGTCTGCCCGCGAGATCCAGCACTGCAATCAGGAATTCCAGCGCCTGCCTCCTGCCTTATCGCCTCGACCTTGCCGGTACGTGGATCGATCAGCCTTACGTCTCGAAATACGCTTCAGGATGGGCGATTACCATTTCTCTCGAGCCGATCGTTGAATACAACGAACGTTCGGGAATGTCGACTTCCACGCGCAATGTCGCCCGCAAGTACTGGCCCCACCAGCTTCCGATCGGTCATCCCGAGAAGGCGGCTCGAATGCTCTTCCACTTCGAGAACGGACCGGGCAAGGATGTGATTTCCGGAGCGCAGGATGCTATTGGAATCTGCATGCCCGGACTCAACAGGCATTTTTACGAAGGCGAGTACTGGCCCGCGAGGATCGAATCCTGCAATGACGAATCCGTGCTGTCGTGGTTGGAGGACCACCTTTATATGGTGACCTTGTGGCCTCGGGAACCGGGGCTGGACCTGCTGGGCACAGCGAAGATAGACCCCCAGGGCGCCCGCTTGTTGAGCGAGGCGGCAGATGGTTGCTGGGAGGCGATTCTCGCCCGCGATCTCGATGCTTTCGGGAAGCATTATCTCGATTCGTTCCACGCTCAGACCAGGATGTTCCCCGCGATGGTATCGGCGGATATTCAGGAGGTCATCGATCAATACAGCGATCGTGCCTTGGCGTGGAAACTCAGCGGCGCCGGCGGCGGCGGTTACCTCGCGCTGGTCGCGGACGAACCGGTGAAAGGCGCCATGAAACTGAAGATCAGGCGGAAAACCTCAGTCTGAAGGCGGTCGCCGCCAATCAGCTTATCGACGCGTGTATCATGATCTCAACGTTCTTTGCGAGACCCTGATTATGAGTTCAAAAACGCCGCTGTACGATCGTCACGTATCGCTTGGCGGGCGGGTTGTGGACTTCGCCGGCTGGGAGCTGCCGGTGCAATATGAAGGCGTGCTCGCCGAGCACAGGCATTGTCGCGGGTCGGCGGTGGTGTTCGACACGAGCCACATGGGGCAGTTCCTGATCAGCGGGCCCGAGGCCGCGGGTCAGCTCAACCGCATCGGAACGCAGAACGCCGGGACCATGCCTCCGGGGGCGTGCCGATACGGTTTCCTGCTGAACGAAGACGGCGGCGTGATTGACGATACGATCCTGATGCGATTGGGGGTCGATGAGTTTCTGCTCGTTGTCAATGCGGGCCCGTCCGCCGGCGACCTCCTTTGGCTCGGGGAGCATCTGGGCGGCGCCGTCGAGATCACCGACCGCTCGTCCGACGGATGGGGCAAGATAGACCTCCAGGGCCCGCTGTCCGCACGAGTGCTCCAGGCGATGGTGAACATCGACCTGAGGACCATGGGCTATTACAAGGTTGCCCGCGGCGAATGTTGCGGGCGCCAATGCATCGTCAGCCGAACGGGCTATACGGGTGAGCTGGGATACGAGATCATGGCGCCCGGGGCGGACCTGCGGGTAATCTTCGATGAGCTGCTCGCCCGCGACGAGGTCAAACCGGCGGGACTCGGCGCGCGGGATTCGCTTCGCCTCGAGATGGGCTACCCGCTCTGCGGGCACGAACTGAGCGCCGACCACAATCCCGTCGAGGCCGGTCTGGGCGCTTTCCTGGAGCCCTGCCGCGATTTTATCGGGTCGCCGGCGGTCGATGCGTTGAAAGATATCCCCGGGCCCCGCAAGCTTATCGCCTTCCGCGCCGAGTCGCGCCGGCGGGCGAATCCGGGCGACGATATCCTCTGGGACGGGCAGATCGTCGGCGCGGTCACCAGCGGCGCGTTCTCGCCAAGCCTGGAGATATCGATCGGCATGGGATATGTCCGCTCTCCGCTGTCGGAACCGGGGCGCCGGCTCGTGGTAAACACCGCCCGCGGCGAACTGCCCGTGACCGTCAGCAGGAAACCGCTGTATCGAGACGGCACGTGCAGGACGCGCCACCCGTTATAGATAGCGGCTTGTGCGAGGCATCGGTTTGCGTACAATGTGCGCCGAACGTCACGAAACCCGGATTGGAGACATCGGATGATACCTGAAGAACTGCTTTTCACCGATCAGCACGAGTGGGCCCGCGTCGAAGGGAATATCGCCACCGTGGGCATAAGCGACTACGCCCAGAATGCACTCGGCGACATCACGTTCGTGGAACTGCCCGCCGTCGGTGAGAATCTCGACAAGGGCGATGAGGCCTGCGCGATCGAGTCGGCAAAGGCGGCTGCAAGCATCTACGCGCCGCTCGGCGGGAAGGTCCTCGAAGTCAACAGCGACCTCGAAGACGATCCCGGACTGATCAATTCCGAACCGTACGCCCGGGGCTGGATCTACAAGATCGAACCGTCCGATCCCGCCCAGACCGGCTCGCTGATGGGCGCGGGGAAATACGAGGAGTTCCTCGCCGCCCAAGAGGACCACTAATGCCCTTCATCGCCAACACCGACGCCCAGCGGCGGGAGATGCTGGCGACAATCGGCGCCGGCGGCGTCGAGGATCTCTTCGCCGACATTCCGCCCGAACTGCGATGCAAGGGGCTTGACATTCCGCCCGGACTTACCGAGCAGGAAGTTCGCAACCGGATCGCGGCGCTGGGCGAGCACAACTCGAGCGGCCTGGTCAGCTTTCTGGGCGGCGGGTTCTACGATCACTTCATCCCCGCGGCGCTGGGCGCGATTGTCTCCCGCAGCGAATTCTATACCTCCTACACGCCATACCAGCCGGAGATATCGCAGGGCACGCTCCAGGCGGTATACGAATACCAGTCGGCGATCTGCCGCCTGACCGGGATGGAAGCGGCAAACGCCTCGCTCTACGACGGGGGGACGGCGGTCTACGAAGCGATAATGATGTCCCTGCGTATCACCGGGCGGCGGAAGGTTATCGTCGACGATTCGGTCAGCCCGATCTACCGGAAGATGGTGCGGTCGTACACGGGCAACCTGGGCATCGCGCTGCTGGAGACCGAATCGGTTGAGGGCCTTCCAGACCGCGACGCGATCGCGGCGCAGATCGACGGCGACACGGCGGCGGTGATCGTCCAGAATCCGAACTTCTTCGGATGCCTCGACGACGTGGCGGACCTCGCCGAGATGGTCCACGCCCGCGGTGGCCTGCTGATCGTCTCGTGCTATCCGATTTCGCTCGGTCTGCTGAAGACCCCCGGTCAGATGAACGCCGACATCGTGGTCGGCGAGGGGCAGAGCCTCGGTATGAGCGTCTCTTTCGGCGGACCGTATCTCGGTTTCATGGCCACTCGTATGAAGTACCTCCGCAAGATGCCCGGTCGTATCGCCGGGCGGACCGTCGACTCGCGCGGGCGCGAGGGCTTCGTCCTGACGCTCCAGGCGCGCGAACAGCACATCCGGCGCGAAAAGGCCACCAGCAATATCTGCACCAACGAAGGGTTGTGTGCCCTTACGTCGCTGGTCTACATGAGCCTGCTGGGCAAGCGGGGCATGGTGGAGCTGGCGGGAGTCTGCGCCCGCAAGGCCGACTACGCGCGATCGCTGCTCCTCAAAGTTCCGGGAGTCACGATGCGATTCCCCGGGCGATGGTACTTCAACGAGTTCGTCCTGAACCTGCCGATCGCGGCGGACAAGGTCATTCGCGGGCTGTTCAACCGCGGGCTGGCGGCCGGGTTCCCGCTGGGCAGATACTTCCCCGAAATGAACAACTGCCTCCTGGTGGCGATCACCGAAAAGAGGACCAAGGAAGACATCGACTTCCTGGCCCACTCGCTGGAGGTGATACTGTGAAGCTCATCTTCGACAAGTCCGTTCCGGGGCGCCGCGGTATTCGAACCGCCGACCATGCGGGCGGGGCGCCGGTCCCGATCGACAAGAAACTCCTGCGCGGCGAACCTGCCGACCTGCCGGAACTGTCCGAACTGGACGTGGTGCGGCATTTCACCGAACTGAGCCGGAAGAACTACGGGGTCGATACCGGCTTCTATCCGCTGGGCTCGTGTACGATGAAATACAATCCCAAGGCCGCCGATCTGGTCTCGCGGTATCCCGGTTTCGCGGACCTGCATCCGCTGATCCCGCAGCTTCCCGGCGGCGAGGTAATGGTCCAGGGCGCCCTGGCGGTGCTCAAGGAGACCGACCGCCTGCTTTCGGAGATATGCGGGATGTCCGCCTTCACGATGCAACCGCTGGCCGGGGCGCACGGCGAGCTTACCGGGGCGATGATCATCGCGGCGTACCACAAGCACAAGGGCAACGCCAAAACGACCATTCTCATACCCGACAGCGCGCACGGCACGAATCCCGCCAGCGCGGCCATCGCGGGGTACGACGTGAAGACCGTAGCCTCCAACGCCGACGGCGTGATCGACGCCGAGGCGCTCCGGGCGGCGTTGGACGACAGCGTCGCCGGGATGATGCTCACCTGCCCCAACACGCTGGGCCTGTTCAACCGCCATATCAAGGAGATCGCCGACCTGGTCCACGGCGTTGACGGGTTGATGTATTACGACGGCGCCAACCTGAACGCGCTGCTGGGACAATGCCGCCCCGGCGAAATCGGTTTCGACATCGTCCACCTGAACCTTCACAAGACGTTCGCCACGCCCCACGGCGGAGGCGGACCAGGCGCCGGACCGGTCGGAGTTGTCGAGCGGCTGGTCGATTTCCTGCCAACCTCGGTGATCCGCGAGCGGGCCGACGGTTCATACTATCTCGACTACGACCGCCCCAGGTCGGTCGGGTACGTGGCGCCGTTCTACGGAAACTTCGCTATCGTGCTGCGGGCGTACGCCTATATATTGATGCTCGGGCGCGAGGGGCTCGTGCGGGTCTCGGAAAACGCCGTCCTTAACGCCAACTATATAATGGCGCGCCTCAAAGACCGCTACGACCTGCCGTACGACCGCCTCTGCATGCACGAATGCGTCTTCTCGGCGTCGCGGCAGGCCGCCGGCGGGGTGCGGGCGTTGAACGTCGCCAAGGCGCTCATCGACCGCGGTTTCCACCCGATGACCGTCTACTTCCCGCTGACCGTGCCAGAGGCGATGATGATCGAGCCGACCGAGACCGAATCGAAAGAGACGCTCGACGCATTTATCGAGGCCATGATCGAAATTGCCGACCAGGCCGAAAACGACCCCGAGAAGGTTCTCGCATGCCCCACGACCACGCCCGTTGGACAGTTGGACGAAACGCTGGCGGCGCGCAAGCCCGACGTAGCGGCGCTGGGTCGATCGGAGAGCACCGATGACCGGTGACGATCTTTACGATGTGGCGATTCTGGGCGCGGGACCGGGCGGACTGTCCGCTGCAATGCAGGTCGCGCGGCGCGGCGGGGCGGCGTGCGTTATCGAGTCGGGGCATGCAGGCGGGACGTGTCTGAACGTCGGATGCATGCCCACCAAGGCGATGCTCGCGGCCAGCGGATTGTGCCGGCAGATCGGGTCCTGCGATCGGTTCGGGCTCTCTTCAAGCCCGCCCGTTGTCGACGCAAAGGCGTTCATGCGGCGAGTCAGTGAAGTGGTCGCGACCCTTCGCGAAAAAGCGAATAAGGCCCTGACCGCAAACAAGCGGATCACCCTCGTGCGAGGCCGCGGGCGACTGGTCGATGCAAATACGCTGGCGGTCCAAACCGCAGACGGAGACGTTCGCGTTAGCGCCCGGTCCGTCATCATCGCAACCGGTTCGCGACCGGCCAGGCCCGGCTTCTTTCCGTGGGACAATGACTGCGTGATTACGTCCGATGACGCCGCCACCGCCGCCGACCTGCCCCAGAGCGTCCTGATCGTCGGAGGCGGCGTGATCGGGTGCGAGTTCGCGACAGTCTATTCCGAACTGGGCGTAAAAACATACGTGGTGGAGATGCTGGACCGGCTGCTGCCGGAGTTGGAGACCGAGGCCTCGGCGGCGGTATCGACATCTCTGTCCGATCGCGGCGTCGAGGTGCTGACCGCTCGTCGCGTTGCTTCCGTAGCCGCCGACGGCTCGGTCGAACTGGACGACGGGCGAACAATTCAGGTCCATCGCGTGCTGGTAGCTGTCGGGCGCCAGGCCAACATCGCCGACATCGGCCTCGAAGACGTCGGCGTGGAAATCGCCGGCGGAGTAATCGCCGTCGATTCCCGCTGCCGGACCAATATCGAAAACATCTACGCCGTTGGCGACGCGGCAGAGGCCCGCCAGTACGCCCACCTGGCCGACAGAATGGGACTGGTCGCCGCCGATAACGCAATGGGACACGATCTCGCCGACGATCGCGTCGTCGTGCCCGTCGGCGCATACACGCATCCGGAGATCGCCTCGGTGGGCGTGAACCTGGCGGACGCCAGGGAGCAGTTCGGATCGGCCCGCGTGTTTCGCTACTCGTACAGGAACAGCGGCATGGCGCTGGTCTGCGGGCAGAGCGAAGGGCAGGTCAAGCTGATCGCCGACGCCGAAAGCGGGGCGATCTACGGGGCGCTGTGGATCGGCTCCCGCGCCACCGACATGATCGCCGAGATCGCACTGGCGATGCGCAATGGGTTGACGCTGGAGCATATTCACCGGACAATCCATCCGCATCCAACGTTCCAGGAAGCCGCCGGAGCAATCGCCGCGGCCTGGTCCACACAGGCGATGCGAAAATGAGCCAGCTCGTACACATTGATCTGGGGCAGTGCAGCTATCGCGACACGCTGGACTTCCAGCATCGCCTGCTTAAGCGGGCACAAGAGCGCGACGATGAGGCGGCGTATCTGATCCTCGTCGAGCACGTCCCGGCCGTTATCACGCTCGGGCGGCGCGCGCGGGCGGAGCACATCCTTGCCGCCGACGGGGTCGAGTTGATCGAATCGCGGCGCGGCGGCGACGTTACGTGGCACGGGCCGGGGCAGTTGGTGGCTTATCCGATTGTCCGCCTGGCGAAGCGCCGCCGGACGATGCACGGTTACGTGCGGAACCTCGAGGACGCGATCATCGCGCTGCTGGCGAAGTTCGATCTGGCGGGCGGGAGGCTCGACGGGCAGATCGGCGTCTGGGTCGGCGGGCGGAAGATCGCCGCGATAGGAGTGGCCGTCAGCCGCTGGGTAACCTACCACGGACTGTCGCTGAACGTGTCAGCCGACATGCGCGGATTCGACGCCATCGTTCCGTGCGGTATCCAGGGGGCTTCGGTCACGAGCGTCTCTCAGTTGCTCGGTCGGGACGTGCCCATATCGCGGGTCAAGGGCATGCTGGTCGACGCCCTGGGCGAGGCGCTGGGCTTCGAGACCGTCCGCCGCGCGGCGCCGGGGGAACTGGGCGCCCCCCGCAAGCGACTCCCCCGCTGGCTGCGGAAGCCGATTCCCGCCGGGGCGAACGCCTCGGAGGTGGAAGGCCTGATCGAGAAGCTCAACCTCTCGACGGTCTGCCAAAGCGCCCACTGCCCCAACCGCGCCGAATGCTTCGACAGTCGCACGGCGACCTTCATGATTCTCGGGAATCGCTGCACGCGATCATGCACTTTCTGCGCGGTCGGCGACGGTCCGCCCGAGGCGATCGACCCCAGCGAGCCGCAAGCCGTCGCCGAAGCCTGCGGGCGCCTGGGCCTGCGACACGTGGTTATAACGTCGGTAACGCGGGACGACCTGCCCGACGGCGGAGCGGGGCATTTCGCCCGCGTGGTCCAAACCGTTCGCACTCGAATGCCGCAGTCCACAATCGAGATCCTCACGCCGGATTTCCAGGGCGACCCCGCCGCGATCGATAAGGCTGTTGAATCCGGCTGCGATGTGTTCAATCACAACATCGAAACGGTCGAGCGCCTGCAGAAAACAGTTCGCCCGCAAGGCGATTATCGGCGCAGCCTCTCGGTACTCGCCCGCGCCGCGGGGAACCGGCGGAACGTTCGCATCAAGAGCGGGCTTATGGTCGGACTGGGCGAAACGAGAGCGGAGGTCCGGCAGGTCATGCGGGACCTGCGCGATGCTGGCTGCGAGATCCTCACGATCGGACAATACCTGGCGCCGTCGCGCGATCACCACCCGGTCGACCGCTTCGTCGCCCCTGACGAGTTCGCCGAAATGGAACTCGAAGCCAAAGAGATGGGCTTTGCAGCCGTCGCCGCCGCCCCGCTGGTCAGGAGCAGCTACCGCGCCGGCGAACTCATCAGCACCTCAAGGGTTGCACGCCCCTCGTAGTCGGATCAATAACATCCGTACTCGTGAATCGTCTCGTACATTGCGACGATGTTTTCGGTGGGGCTGATCGGTTGGATGTTGTGGCACGGGGCGCAGATCCATCGGGCGGGGCGGTAAATCTCGATCGATTCGCGCACCTCGGCGATCACGTCGTCGACCGAACCGAACGCGAGGGTCTGCTGGTTGTCGATCGAACCGTGGAAGATGATCCTCTCGCCGAAGTCGCGCACGAGGCCCTCGCGCTCCATTCCGGGGCATCGCCACTGGATGGGATTGAGGATCTCGATACCGACGCGGTCGATCAGGTCGCCCAGGAATTGGCGCGATGCGCCGTCGGTGTGGTACATTACGTGAATACCAAACGACCGCGCCAGGTCGGCTAGCTTTATCTGGTTCGGCAGCAGGAACCGGCGGTACATCTCCAGGCTCATCAGCGCCCCTCTCTGCGAGCCGAGGTCCTCGGCGACGTACATAGTGTCGATCCGCCCGGCGCCGGCGGCGAAGATGCGACGGTGATACTCGTAATGAAAATCGAAGATCCGCCCGAGGATCGCCTCGGCGATGTCCTCGCGGGTCGCCAGGTCCATGTACGCCTGCTCGAGCCCGCGCATGTAAGCGTATCGGAGGAACGGCTCGAAGTGCCCGGCGTGAATCGGGTAGCGCCCGTCGGAGGCGTCAACGGCCTGAGTGACGGCGGTGTAGTCGAAGTCGTCCGGATCGGGCCAGCGATGTTTGTGGACGTCGTCAGGCGATTCGACATCGGCAAGGGGGTGGCCCACGGGCGTGAGGTAATGCCCCCTGCCGTAGTCGACATTCGTGTAGCGCACGCCCCAGATATCCGTATCGTTGTCGTTGCGGTCGCCGCGCGTCGGTCGCGGACACACTTCCATGCGCTTGTCGACGTGCAGCTTCCGCCACAGCGCGTTCTCGTCGTGGCAATCCAGGTCGCGAAGCAGGCGAGCGGTGACCTCCGCGGTGGCCTGATAGTCGGTGGGAATCCGATCGGGGCGGCGCCCCTCGAGCAGCGCGACCCATCGCTGGCGCGGTGTCATGCTCACGCGACCGGGCTCCCGTCCACAGCAAATTTCGGCTTGGCCGTTTCCCACTTTCCGCCGGTGAAGTCGGGGCACTTGACCGGTTGGCTGCCCTTGGCGATGGAGATCTCCGAAAGCGGGAAGATGCAGCTCATCACGACCGAATCGTACACGTCGATCGGCGTCTGCGTTTTGTTTCGCACCGCGTCGAAGAACAGTGTCAGTTCGAGCGGATCGACCCCGCCGTGGCCGCTGAGACCGTAACGCCCGCCGGGCGAGTCCTTTCCGCGCCACCATTTGTGTTCGTATTTGGTCTGGTGCGGGGCGAACGGGGACCACTTCTCCGGGGCGTGCCCTTTTCCCCCGCCGGCGAGGTACACCGCGTCGCGCTGCTCGTTGTAGAGTCCGCGCGTGCCCTGGATCATCCAGCGGTTGTCGTAAGGCCGCGGTAACTGCATGTCCATGTTGATGACGATGGTCTTGCCTTTGACCGTTCGGGCCATAGTGGTGACGATGTCGCCCTGCTTCCAGTCGAGCTTGGCGCTGGGGTGGTCCTTTCCGTGCCGGCGGGACAACTGGTCGGTGATGCCCCACTGGTTCGTGGCCATTGACACGACCGTGTCGACCCGGTCGCCGCAGTTAATGTCCATCCAACTGAGCACCGGGCCGAGGGAATGCGTGGGGTACTGGTCGGCGCAGCGCTTGAGCAGATGTTTGGCGGGCCATTTCTTCCCCGTGTACCAGCTCACGCAGTTGTGCGAGTGGGCACAGTGGCAGTGGACGATTTCGCCGAACAGTCCCTTGCGGATCATGTTCAGCACCGCCAGGTTGTCCCGGCGGAACGACCAGTTCTCCATCATCATGCACGGGGTTCCGGTCTCTTCGCTGGTCTTGACCAGTTGCCGGCACTCGTCGAGCGTGATGGCGCACGGGACCTCGACACCGACGTACTGCTTGCGCTTCATGGCGTAGATCGCCATCGGCGTATGCCACTCCCACGGCGTGGCGATGAAGACCGCGTCGAGGTCGTCGCGGTCCATCATGCGCCGAAAGTCCGTGTCACCTTTGGTATACGTATCGGGAGGCTTCTGTCCGGCGCGTGCGATCATCTTGGCGGCGTTTGCAGCCCGGGCGGCGTTGACATCGCAGACCGCGGGCACTTGCACGCCCTTGATGCCCAGGCTGTGGCGCAGCATTCCCGCGCCTCGCCCGCCCACGCCGACAAATCCGACCCGCACGGGCCTGGGGTTCGCCGCGCCGCCGGGGACCGCCAGCGCCAACGACCCTGTTGCCGCGACCGCCGCGGCGGCCGTCGTGAATTGCCTGCGAGTGAGGGATTTTGCCATGACGAAGTCCTTTCGGTTATACGCCTCGCGTAAGGCGTTTGACCTGCGCGTAATACGCCCCGTGCCTGGCGGCGCCCTTGGGGTCGATGAGTTTGGAGAAAGATTTTTGTTGTCGCTTCTGCAAGTCCGCGACAATTCTCTTGCACAGCACTGGCTGCCGCTGTCTGACCAGGTCGTAACTTTGCCAAGACAGGAATCCAGGCCGAACGCTATTGGCCTGCATCGTCAGGGCTTGCGGGAGGGAATCTCTCCCACATCTGACGCGCCCATTCATTTTCGTGAACCTTGGTGTTGATGAAGTCCACATAGGAGTCGAACTCGCCGGTTCGCTCTTCGTATTCTTCCCGCAGGCGCCTCTGGGCCTGCCTCTTGGAAGCGATGCAGTCAAATGTCTTCGTCTTGGTCCCCATAGTCCATCTCCAAGGGGCTGCGGATGTCCAGCATGGGATATCCGCTCGCCAGGTTCACGCCGTTGAAACGGCGAATGCGCTGAAAGTTCACGATGTGCCGGAAATTCCAACTGACAATAACGTCGGCGCGGGCCACGGTGGCCGCAGCTACGTGCAGCGCGTCGTCCACGTTCGCTTCTCCGATGGCGCCGGCGGTAATGTATGCGTCGGCCAGCACCTTAACCTCATCCGTAATCGCTACACGCTGAACCTGCTGTTCGGGCAGGTCGCCCAGGACCGCCCTTACGGCATCGGGCGACAGCGACAGTTCGTCCAGGGAAACTTGAGAGATCAGCACGGAAAACTCGCCGTTGCGCACGCGTTGAAAAAAACGCCGGCTCGACTCGGTGAATTCCTCATCCTGGGTTCCGCCAAAGACGGACGTATCTACATATACACAAACGGTAGACATTGGCACATTCCTGTTTGCATATATTGTACCGGACACATCCGAACACACCAAAGAAAATCCGGGGAAACCGAGCCGGTGGGTGCATCCCGTTTGAGTAGGTAGATTCCCGCGGCGATGGCGACGGCGACGGATCAACAGCCAACAGTCAACAAGAAACGCCCAATTCTCAAGTAACAGCCAACGGCTAAAGCCATCGTCGTTGCCGTTGCCGTTCACTTGGTTGTTGGACGTTCTTGTTGTCCAGTTTAGCCATTTTACGCGGCCTCGCATCATAACGTTACAGGGAAGTAGCGTTTGGTTCAGGCCCGAAGGGCCGCAAGATCTTAGCCGGGTCCGGAAGGGCCCGGTATGCATCCTCTAATATCCTAAAGCCCCGGAGGGGCGACAGAATCGCACATTTGCAGACCAACGCCTCTGTCACCCCTCCGGGGCTCTGGGGTATTTTGACATATATACCGGGCCCTTCCGGACCCGGCTAAGTTCGAATCGGCCCTTCGGGCCTGAACCGGGCTTTGTGGGAGGATCGTCTTAAATTCAACTCCCATCGCCCACGGAAATTGAACGCTATATCGAAAACCCTTCTCTATGCGTTATGTGAGGCTGCGTAAAATGGCTAAACTGGACTTGTTGGCTGTTGATTTCATCTTGGCGAGCCATTGGGGCCAAGTTTTTGCTTTCTACCTACGCAAACGGGATGCACCCCGAGCCGGTCATCCGCGTGTCAGGCGTTTGACCTGCGCGTAATACGCCCCATGCCTGGCGGCGCCCTTGGGGTCGATGAACCACGTTTCGAGCTTCGCCGGTCCGGCGGGGAGTTTTACTCGGAAGGTGGCGGCTTTGTCGCCCTGGGCGACGTCGATGGTCTGGTCGACATCGGCGATCTTGAGCCTGGCTTTGCTTACGCGAATCGCCCTACCGCCTTTGGGTGCGGCGTTTATGGGCGTGTCGGCCTCTTCGGGCCAGCGGCGCAGGGTGATCTCGTACGTTCCGGATTTGGCGACCTGAACCATCCAGAAACTCGCTATCGCCTGACCTCCACATATGTGAGACTGGTTCCACGGGGTCCCTGCGCACCAGTCGAAACCCGTCAGGCGCGACGGGTTCTCAGCGCTTGAACCGAGCACGATGCGGCTTGGCTCGTCGAACCGTTTGGACACTTCCGCCCAGCGGCGCTCGCCCGCGGCGCGGAGTTTTTTGACGATCTCCGGGTTCCGGGCGGCGATGTCCTTCTTCTGCCCCGGATCGGTCTTGATGTCGTACAACTGCTTGCCGCCAACGAGGCGCCACTTGTCGGACATCACCGTGCAACTCCACTGGCCCGGCGGCGAATTGCTCTGGCGGAA
>JADHXQ010000120.1 GCA_016782885.1 Phycisphaerae bacterium
GCTGTACAACCTCGCGGGCAATCACGACGTCTGCAACACCCCCACGCCCAAGACGCTCGAATGGTACACCAGGCGGTTTGGAAAACTCTGGTACACGTTCACCCATGGCGGCGATTTTTTCATGGCCATCGAGAGCGATCTGATCAAGAACCCCTCCGGCGCCCCCAAAGTTGCCCGCCAGCAGACCGAGTGGATCAAGAAAACGCTGCTCTCGCCGGCGGTGAAGAAGGCCCGCCACCGCATCGTCTTCATGCACCATCCAATGTGCCTGAAAAAACCCGACGAACCGCACCAGTACTTCAACCTGCCGCCCAAACCGCGAGCGGAACTGCTGAAAATGTTCGCCCGCGCCGGCGTCCGCGCCGTTTTCAGCGGGCATTACCACGGTAACCTTTACGCCAAATCCGGCGATATCGAACTGGTCACCACCAGTTCAACGGGCAAGGCCCTCCACAAAGATCCCCTTGGCTTTCGCATAGTCAAAGTCTACCCCGACCGCATCGAACATAAATACTACGGATACGAAACCCTGCCGAAGAAGGTGGAGTTCTAGAATGCCGCTGGTGTTATCCCGTGGCGCCCAGGCGGTAGGTTCTGCCCCGCTTTGATGGATTGGCGATCACCAGGAACCCTTCCTGCACCCATTTCTGGGCCAACGCCCGCCCGCCGCGTGGTGAGAGTCCCAGAAGTTTGGCTATTTGCGAAGTGGTGATTTCCGCCCACTCGTCGAATAGGGGTAGCACCTTGCGCTGACGGGCGTCCAGCGAGATAATCCAATCCGAGCGATCACCCGCGTGCGTCGAATCCAGCATCTTCTCGCGCACTGCTTCAAAGGATGCGGTCATACCGGACAGAAAGTAGCTGACCCAACCGCTGATATCCGCTTTGGCCCGGCCCATGTAGTAGTTATGACCGTCGCCAACGTCGAGGGCCTGGTAGTACTCTCGCAGGTTCTGAGCGTAGTACTCTTCGAGATTGTAGATACCCCGCAGACCGTAGCCATGCTGGTGCAGGATCGTGTTGGTCAGCAGTCGGGCCGCCCGCCCGTTACCATCGTAGTATGGATGGATCGTGGCGAACTGATAGTGCCCAGCGGCCGCGACAATCGGGACCGGCACATTGGCGGCATGCTGGTTGATCCAGGTGACCAAGTCTTTCATCAGTGCGGGCACGTCGGCGGCCTCGGGTGGCATGTAGACGATTTCACCGCTGGGCGCATTGCGGATGACATTCTGACCGTCCCGGTACGGTGTCGGTTTGGGACGTGTTTTCCCACCACCCATGAGCAACCCATGGAGCTTGCGGATGTAGGGCTCGGTGATCCTGGTATGATCGGTAGCGTAAGACTCGGCATGGTCGAGGGCCGCGTAGTATCCCTTGACTTCTTTTTCGTCGCGCCGGCGCTGTGGAATATGCTCGCCGCGAACCAGAACCTGCTCCACTTCGGCTTGTGTGAGCCTGTTACCTTCGATCTGCGTGGAATAGTGCGTCGAGACCAGGCGGGCGGTCTGGCGCAATCCAGCCAGCACCCGCTCGTTGAGAGGCAGGTTTGCCACGGCCTCCCGGGCGGATTCGATCCGCATCAGATCCCGGGCTATCTCGCTTGAGATCGTATAGTTCGGCTCAAAGCCCATGCCGTTATTATGCCGTTAAACTGCCGTTAAATCAAGCCGATTTCAATCAACGATTCTCAGTTTGATCTCGTCGGAATTGGCCTTGAGTTCGGGGGCGTACATTGCGCTGGCCTTTGTGGGCAGGGCGCTGAACTTGCCCGGAATCTCGGCCCGCATGCGGTAGCTGAGCGAGTGTTTGCCTCTTGCAAGGTGCCTGACGAAGAACGTCACCCGCTCGTCGCGCAGTTCCATGTAGGCGCCCATACCGTTTGCGGAATATCCGCTGCGGAGGGCGACCGGTTCGAAGCCGGAGGCCTTCATGTCCTCGAACATTATGTACTCGTAATCGTTCTTGGACTCCATGGTCAGTTCGATCTCGACGAGGTCGCCGCTCTTGAGCGTGTCGAGGTTCTTGAGTTCTTTCCTTTCATATTTTTCGACCTTCTGGTCGACCGCCTGCCCGCGTGAGCCTTCGGCCTTGATCTTCTTGTCGACCTTCACGAGCTTGTAGTACTTGCGGTTGACCTTGATCTCCAGGCCGGCGCGGGTGATGTGGTCTTCAAGCGTGAAGTTCGTCTGGTACGCGTTGAAGTACAGCGGGCCGGTGCCTTCCTTCCGCAGCTCGACGGTGTGCTTGCCGGTGGTTACCTTCCTGCCAAGCAGCACGAGCTTGTTGTCGAAGCTGAAGATGTTGTCGCCGTTGATCTTGACGCTCTTTTGCTTCTTTCCGTCGACGAAGATGCTGACGGTCATGTCGGGCTTGTCCTCGCCGGTGGCTTTTATGTAATCGGCGAACGCCTCGATCACGTACGACGTGTCTCGCGTCGAGTTCCAGTACGTCGCGTGGCGGCGGTTGTTGATGATGTACTTGACCAGGCGCGAGGCCTTGGGGCTCTTCGGCTCGGTCAGGCAGAGCAGCTTGAGGTAGTATGCGTGTGCCTCCATCTCGCTGCCGTACCAGCACCACCACCACCCGCCGTTGGGCAGCTTCAACCATGCCGACTGGTTCTCGTCGTCCTGCTGGAGGTACTGCTCGACGTTGCGCTTCAGCATGTCGCGCTTGGCTTTGTCGCCGACCTTGTGGCAGGCGATTCCGAACATGGCCTTTGCGTAAACGCTTATGTGGTTCCGGTCGCGGTAGATCCGCTTCCGCATCTCGATATTGTCGACCTTCTCGTCAACGAGCACCATGTAGACCAGCGCGTCGAGATTGTCGGCGAACTGCTTTTTATGCACGCGCTCTTTCTTCTGTTCGAAGTTGATCAGCCGCTGGAGCTGCTCGGCCTGGTGGCGTTTCAACCAGTCGATGCCCTTCTGGATCACGCCGGGCACGACGGCTACATCGTTTGCGCGGGCGATCTGCAGCCCGTGGACGACGACCGCCGTGGTGTGCGGGTAGGAATGTTCTCGCCAACCGCTCCACCATCCCCATCCGCCGTCGCGATTCTGCATGTTCGTCAGGCGCTGCAGGCCAGCCTTGACCATGCGGTCGACCTCGCCCTTGTCGAACACCGGGTTGCGATTCACCCAGTTCTTACCGTCCCATCGCTTCTTGCCTATCAATCGCTTCCAGTCGGCGGCGCGTTTTACGTCGTCGCCGATCTCCTGGGCGTTGAGGTTCGTTCGCTTCTTCTTGATCTCGTCGAGGTCCAGGCCCATGTTCTGCAGGACCTTCTGGGTGATTACCGTCGGGAGGAAGCGATTGAGCGTCTGCTCGGTGCAGCCGTAGGGGTACTCGACAACGTACGGAAGGGCGTCGACCATGGCGCCGGCCAGCGTCGGCGAGTAGCGGATCTCCAGGCGGCTTTCATCGGGGCGCCGCTCTTTGGGAACGGTGATCTGGAACTTCCCGCTCTTGGCGTTCGGGCGGATCACGCCGGAGAAGCTGTCGGTCTTGAGCATACCGTGAACGAACACGGGGAAGTCCATCGCCATCGCGTCGGATTCCTCGTCGGTCAGCGCCTTCATTGTGATTTTGGCGCTGCCTTCCTTGACGACCTTGACTCGCCAGTTGACGCGTTTCTCTCCGCCGGCGGGCACGTCGACCTTCTGGGTGGCGCCGGCGCCCTTGACCAGTTCGATGCATCCGCCGCCAAGGACCAGCGAAACGTCGACCTTCTTGGCGGTCTTGAGGTAGTTATGCACGTTGGCCGACAAGACCACCTCGTCTTTCTGCACGAAGAAGCGCGGGGCCTGCAGGCGAACGATCAGGTTCTTGGTGGTCACGACTTCAACCGAGCCTTCGCCTACTCGCGTGCCGAAGCCCATCGCCCAGACGACCGTTTTCCAGGTCGTCAGGTTCTCGGGCATGGTCAGTTCGATCTCGGCGAAACCGTCCTTGCCCGTGGTCAGCGCCGATGCCCAGAAGGCGGTGTCGGCGAATTTTGTGCGGACGGTCGGCTGGACCATTTTGGGCGCCTGCCCGCCGCCGCCGTTCTTGTCGCTCCGGCGTCGTCCATTCGATTTCATCTTGGCTCCCGCCAGGGCGCCGCTCTGGGCCATTCCCTTGGCCATTGCGGCGCGGGGGGCCCGGATACCATTAGCGAATTCCATTTCTCCGCCGGCTGCGGAGTCTTCGGCGACGGCATTGTTCCCAAAGCCTCCGCCGCCGCCCGGACCGGGCTCGTCGGCGACGCTGCGCCCGAAAATGCCCAGAAACGACATTCCGATCTCGCCCTGCTTGAGCAGATTTCCGCTGCCCCTGCTCAGCGACGTTTCGTGACTTGCGTTATGATGCCTCTTCCACTTCCAGAAGAACTCCTTGATCTTGGCGACGTTCGATCCGCCGGATATGTATTCGACGGCCTTGTCGTACATCGTCAGAACGGTCGAGCCCGAAAACGGTTCGCCGTTGGCGTCGATTAGCTGGATCTTGACTTTGGCCTTGGCGCCGGGCTTGTACTTCTTCTTGGACGGATGGATTTTCACGTCCAGTACGCGTTTTTCCGGCGGGACGACTATCTGGCGGACCTCGCGGAAGACCTTTCCGTCGGCCACCGTCAGCGCCTCGACGAAGAAGTTGGGCATATCCTTCTTGATCACTTCGATCTGCTCGCCGGCGCTTCGTCCCTTCAGGC
The DNA here is from genome assembly GCA_016782885.1 of Phycisphaerae bacterium. Taxonomy (GTDB): domain Bacteria; phylum Planctomycetota; class Phycisphaerae; order SM23-33; family SM23-33; genus BS750m-G57. The sequence continues at coordinate 4,691 of JADHXQ010000120.1, forward strand.
GGAAGATCTTGGGCGCCAGGTATATCCCATTCGACGGGCGGACGAACAGCAGCACGGTCGAACCGGTGCGAGAGGTATTTACGCGCAGCTTGACCTTCTCTCCGGGTTTGTATGTCTGCTTGTCGGCGACCAGTTCTATATCATTGAAGCGATAATTCCCGCCGCTGTCTCCGGCGCCCCAGATCACGAATACGTAACCGCCTTCGATAGCGTGTTCCTTCGCGTCGGTCAGGGTATAGCTCAGGCGATACTGCCCTGCGCCCTGCGCTTTGATCTGGATCTTCGCCTTTCCGTCTTCGTCCGTATCCAGTTTCCACTGCTGGACTTGCGTCTCGACCGGTTTGCCCTTGGGATACGATATCTTCATCAATTTCAGGCGCCCTGTTCCCTTTACGCCCTTGGCGTCGAGCCTTCGGGCCTGGAAGCTGGCCTGGATAACGTCGCCGGCGCGATAGTGCCCGCGATCGACCCATGCGTAGACCTTGAACGGTCGGCGGCTGACCAGGACATCGCCGGTGCCGACGATGGTGCGGCGCGACTTGTCGGTGACCTCGGCGGTGATGCTGTATTTGTGATCGCGGTCGCCGTGGATCGCCTTGGCAAGCGCCGTGTCGATAACGATCTTTATCTTACCGTCCTTACCGACCTCGACTTCGTTCTCGGCAACCACTTCCGGTTGGGGCGTGGGCCTCCATCCCCACCACGGCCAGATCGGCCGGCGGCAGCCCCAGTGCTTCCATCCGGGATACCAGTCGTAGTCGTACCCGTACCACCAGTAGCCCGAATCGAACAGCCAGTCCCACCTGGTCCAGGGATACCAGCTCGCCGAGTGCTCGGTGCGCATGACCTTGTACTTGACCTTGGCGTCGGTGACCGGCGCGCCGAAGTAGTACTTTGCCTCGACGGTGGCGGTCACTTTCTCGCCGAGCTGGACCGGTTCCTTGGGCGCTTCGATCTTGACTTCGAACTCGGGCTTTTTGTATTCCTCGACGCGGAACCGCCCGCCGCCGAAGTAGCTGGTGCCCTTGCGGATCTGGATTGAGTACATCCCGAGCGTGGCGTCGTCCTTTAGCGCCAGGTCGCCCGCGGCGCCGCCGAAGTCGTCGAGCGTCAGGGTTTTTTCGTATAGTTTCTCGCCCTTTGGATTGTGGATTCTCACCTGGAAGCTCTGGGAGGCGAACTCGCTCTTGCCCTCGACATCGTACTTGGCGGTGTTGATCCAGAATTTGAAGTTGACCTTCTGCTTTGGCCTGTAGATCGGGCGGTCGGTGATCGTGAACGTTTTGCGCTGGTTGTACTCGCTGTCGTAGTAATTACCGTACCACACGCCGGAGAAGCCCAGGTACGCCAGTCGCCCTTCTTTGGTCCGGGCGATCGCCACCCACCTGTGGTTGTTGGGCATCTGCGCCGGGCCGAGCGTGATCTGTCCGTCGGCGTTGGTGAACTCCGAGAAGTTAACCGTATGGGTGTCGTACTTGCGCTTCCCTCCCTTACCGACATACTTGCGCCACCAGCCGAAGAACTCGACGTTGGCCTTGGCGATCGGCTTGCCGGTATCCGCGTCGGCGACGTAGTACCACGTTTGCTTGTTCAGGGGTTTCTTGACGATGGCGGTGTCGGCGACCCACATGATGATGCGAGACAGGTTTCCTCCCGCCATTTTGGCTGTCACGAGGTAGGCTCCTGCCTTTTGAAGCGGAGTGGCGATCGTGATGCGTTTGTCGAAGTGTTCGGGACGCGGTTTGACCTCGAGGTCCCATGCGGCGACCTTTTTGTCGACGTACTTCTTGTCATCGCCCTTCATCAGGCGGTATCCAATGTTGCCGATCTGCGTCTTCTCCCAGTGTCGATCCTGCGGATTGGACTTGATGTACGCCTTGACGTCCGCCAGGAGCTTCTCGATATTGATCGAATGGGCCTCGAAGTGGATTTCTTTTCCGTTTCGGAAGCGGAACTCGACGGTGGCGCCCTTGCCCGAGGGCTGGGTCATTACGGGTTCGAATACGCCCCAGTTATCGACGATCTGTTTGAGTCGCTTGGTCTTGGGTTTGTACCGTTTGTCCTCGCCGAACCGCTCGATGTTCTTTCGCCAGTATCCGGCGGCTTTGGGATATTGGCGGCGGTTCTCGAACGTGCCGCACAGCACGCCCATCGCGTTGATGGCGTACGAGGGTGTACCGTCGGGCACCTTCTTGAAGGCCAGTTTCTGGAAGATGCGAATGAAGTTGTATTCGTCGGGCAGCTTGAAGCGGCGGATGCCGATTGCGAGCCTGGCGATTGTCTCATCCTCGCCGAGCGTGTGCAGCTCGTACGTGCCGGAAGTGTCTTTCTTGCCGTCGTCGCGCGGTTGGGGCTGGGGCTGGCGCCAACTGCCGAAGTACCGCCCGTATCGCCCCATCGTTTCGACGCCGAACTGTGCCTTGAGGAACGATGCGAACTTGTAGTCGGCCGTATCGCGCAGGGGCGGTGAGAACTCGACGGCCTGCAGCAGCGCCCATCGCCAGCGCTCGCCGTCTGTCTTGGCGGACGCCCATGTTTTGGGTCGCTTGTGGTAGACGGGCTTGTCGTCCTTGTCGACCGGCGCCCCGCGGGATGAATACCCGTATCGCCCATATCCGTAGTAGTAACCGGCCTCGTAGTCGGGCAGTTTGGTAATGTCGGTCTTGTACTGGAGGCGCCACGCGCCGGCGTATCCTCGCTGGCCCATCATCATGTCAGCCAGCGCCATGTAGAACGAACCGACGCCCGCATGATCGCCGTCGTTTTTGGTCAGCGGTATCGCCTGGGTCATAAGTTGCAGTGCCCGCACGCGGTCGCGCTCGTAACTGTTTACATGCTTACCGCCCCCGCGATGCTGCCCGCGATGGAACTCGCCGCTGATGATGAACCCGTAGTGCGTGGCGCTGAGGTAAGAGTTGGCGGCCGTATGCAGCAGCCGCCAGTTCTTCGCGTGAACTTTGATTACGTTCTCGCGGAAGGCGTCGATCTCGCTGCGGCGGTTGAGCCTCTGCAGGGAGCTGATCGCCATGTTGAGGTCCGCGCCGACGGTCTTGGGATCGGTCTTGGCGCCGAGCGCCAGTTTGGAGAAGGCTTCGTAGGCCTCCTTGAAGTTACCGTCCTTGTAGAGCTTTTGGGCCTTGGTGCGGTTGGGGTTTTCGGCGGCAGACAGCGGCCCCGCGGCGGCGGTGCAGCATACCGCGAGTAACAGGGCAATTTGCGTAAAACGTTTCATGGTTGGCTCCTGTAAGTGATCGATAGCGCCGCGGGCGTCCGGAGTATCCGAAGCTCTCGCGGCGCGTATGCAGTATATAGACGCCCGGGAGCACCATCAAGTTCCCTGCCGTGTGCGAATATTCTCTGCTAACGGCGTGGCAACTGGCGACGACAACACCCAAAACCCAAACCACACATTAACCCAAAACCGCCCGATACCCGCCGTTGCCCATGCGACAGTCGCGGGTTGGTGCGGTACATAATTAAGTACCTCTACAATACGTTGGGGTTGTTGGAACGATCTTTGCTGCCACACCGCCTGCCGTGGGCGAAAGCGTGAGTCTTTGTCCGAAAGCGGGATGCAGGCCAACCGCACGTCCGGTTTGAAGAGCGGGATGTGGAAACGGAGTACGGTATGGTTAGTGAGACACCGGCAACCGAAAGGGTCGGCCAACGGATATGCCCAACCTAAAACACCGCGCCACATCTCGACTCCACCGGAATTCCCCGAATTCATCTCACCCTTTATCGAGTTCCATCAAGCCCTAGCAAATCATCAGCGGCTCTCGCGCCGGAAAACACCCTTGCGACACTGCTGATTAAACCGATTACCGCAAACGCGATAATGACGAATGAGGGAAGTTGCGATTCAGTTGTGAACCAGACGATCCCGTACAGGAGGCCTCCGACTGCGCCGCCGATGAGCGGTCCCGCCAGCAAGGTGTATCCAATGATAGCAACGTGCGGCAGTAGTCCTATGAGATGAAATATTCTGCCAAGAATGTCCGTAGGCCAGCGGTCAGGATGGTCTTCAAGAAGATGGCGTATCATACCAGCTCTATCACGTAAAAAATCACGGAACGTATCCCAATCCATAATCAGGTGCGTAGCGAGCCCTTTGTACAGGGTGTAAATCGGGCCAACAACGAGACCGATCCCAGTGCCGACGGTCATCGACGCCTCCGTAAGGGGATGGAAAATGCCGGTATAAGTTGGGGACGCAGCCTCGGGGCCAATCAAGACCACAAGGGCCAGCCCGACGACGATTCCAATAACCCCACCCGCCAGAGCGCCGCCAAAGGCGCCAATTGCCAATGTGGCCATCGAACCGAACACGACCTCTCCCATTATGTAGCAGAATATGCGCACTCCGCCGACCGATTTCTGTTCGCCGGAGTGATGCTCGGTATCTTGCGGCGAATCTTGATCTGGATCACGCGCGTAGATCTCGGCGTCAGGAGTGTCGATCAGTGACCGATTGGGATTGTGTTCTTGAGACTGTGGCGATTCGACAGGAGCACCGCAATGTGGACATGCAGTTGCCTTGGTGGAAACGTGACCGGAGCATTCAGGGCATGTGATGAGAGCCATAGCGTTTACCGTGGATTCTGGCGGTATAGAAACTGATTAATTGTCATGGTTGGGAGGCAGGGTTCGGTTGTGTCGGTGAATTTTAGTGTTCTTACACCACGAAATGGCCCCAGACATCGCGGCGGCAAGGATGGCGCTTGGAAACGCTACATACCATATTGTATGGGTCATGAGTGAGTTATTTTTCGCACCAAATTGCTTCCATTCGATTGCTTCCTTCAGTTTGGATTCCGGTACATTCAGTCCATTGTTATGTTCTTCAACGAGTGCTATAGCATCAACGACTTTTTCCTGCAAATGGGTGATGCCAAAGTAAACGGGGAAGGCACACACAGTCCAAAGTCCAATGAAAGCCAAGCAGCCAAACTCGTGTGGAGAGCGGTATTGTGACATTTAGATGGTGGAACACCTTGTTGTATTGTGTTTCATCATGGTGCTAATCGCACTGATCCCAAGTCTGTTTGGATTGTTACTAAGACGAGTTCTTTTGTGTAGTCCTGGTCGTTGCCGACATCCTTTTCTTCACTCCTTTGAGTTTCGGGGATAACCGAGTTATTCGTGAACGACTTGTTGAATGCAGACAGGACGCGCATTGCGGGATGTGCGTCACATATCACCAGTTTCAACGTGTCTCCAGGGCCAAGTGTGATGGGAAAGTCCGCGGGTTCTCCGCGCGGCGTGCTGTCAAGTAGTTTTGTTACAGTGAATTCATCGTTGATTGTCACAGATATTATTGTCGCCGGTCTGACGTCGTTATTGGTGATCACCAGCGCCTTACCTTTTTCCGGGCCGGTAAATATTGTGTCAAATGATGCGGGCCTTACGTCCAGACGGTACGGCTCGGGGGAAGTAAAGATACCGTATCCCGTGATACCGACCATCGCGATCGCGATTACAATGAGTACGCGAAACGCGACGGGTGCATGCTTCCGAAGAACTAACGCGACACTGATGGCGAGGCCGGCAATACCTGCAGTGGCAAAGTACGGATACACCCAAGTGGGTATTGATGTCATTTGCAACATAACTTCTGATTCTCCGATGGGAATGACTGATAGGACATATGATTCCGCGTGAACGTGCGTGGGTACCTTGGGGGTGAGAGGTCAGGGAAAGCGTCGGTGTTCGCCAAGCACTTCGGGGCAGCGCTATTCAGCATCTGTCGCATCCGTTTAACCCGTTTCGATGGTTCGTTGAAGCCCAGGGACCGTCCCCAAGCAGGTTAAAAGTAATATAACACTCGATTCTGGTTTGGTCAAGTGGCGGGATTGATGGGGCGGACGGCGGACGGCGGGTGCGATATAAAAAAGTGGCAACAGACAACGACAACGGATTTTTGCCACAGAGATCACAAAGAACGGCAACGGCGAAAATTTTGTTACGCCAACGGCCAACGGCGAGAAAACAGAGGACGGCAACGGCATTAACAGCGGATAATACGAATAGTTACGGTAATAAGCCTGGTTCTTGCCGTCTCTGTGCCCTTGACGTTCACCTGAGCCGTCGCCGTTGGTCGTGGTCGTGGCCGTAACATTCTTAGCGCCGTTCTTTGTGATCTCTGTGGCAAAGTCGTTGCCGTGACCGTTGCCTGCATTTGGTTGCGGCCAAAGGCTGCGTCGGGTCCTCTGTGGCAAAAGCCGTCGCCGTTGCCGTTGCCTAACCCGCCACTTTTTTGTGTCGCACACCGGACGGCAGCTTTCCCCTTGCTCGAAATCCTGACAGAAGAAATATCCGGGCTGGATGCGATTGCCCTGTCTCCCACACAGAGCAGCATTGCCAATTGCCGGGCCTTGTGTACAATAGCGCCTCACGAGAGCATCAGGCGTTCTCAGCATCCACGTTCGGAGACCCATGCAAGACCATGAGCCCCACAAGCCCAATTCTCCAGCAGCCCGAACCTGATTTCGATACGCTGGTTGGCGTTTTGAGCGGCCGGCGGGAAGCAGCGAAGGTTCACCAGTTCGAACTGCTGGTGGACGGTGAAATCCTGCAGGCGATCCAGGAGAAGTATCTGGGCCGGGCATGGATACCGCGCACGGCGGAAACCACCGAAGCGTACTTCAAGCAGTTCATCAATATGCACTACCTGCTCGGGTATGACTTTGTCCTGGAGGGCGTATGGCGAACGGTATGGCGGAACCATCCCCCGCTTCCCTCGCTCAGCGCCGAAGACACCGCCGGCGAACTGGCGCGCGGCCGGCGCGAGTGGACGGACGAAGGAAAGGGCATTATCACATCGTGGGAAACTTTTCAGCAGTTCCCGTGGGATGCTATTGGCGTGGACTACGAGCCGTACGAAATCATGGCGCGCCACCTGCCGGATGGAATGAAGATCGCGGTCTCGTCCTGTGTTTTCGAGCACGTACTGGAGAACCTGCTTGGCTACGAGGGATTGTTCCGCCTGATCAACGACGACCCGGACCTGGTGGCGGAGATCTTCGCACGCTGGGGGGCGAAGGTTTACGACTACTACAAAAACGTGATCGCGATGGATGCGGTGGGGGCGATCTTTCACGCCGACGACCTGGGGTTCAGGACGGCGACCATGCTGCCGCCGGACTACCTGCGCGAGCATGTTTTCCCGTGGTTCAGGAAGTTTGCCGGCCTGGCACACGAGCACGGGAAACCTTACTGGTATCACTGCTGCGGGAATATCTACGACTGCGGTGTGATCGAGGACATTATCGAGATCGGCGTTGACGGGCTCCATTCCTTCGAAAACACCATCATCGCACCGGGCGATTTCAAGGATCGCTACGGGGATCGGATCGGTATGATGGGCGGCGTGGATATGGATAACCTGTGCAGGATGGCGGAGGATGACCTGAGGGCGTATATTCAAGAGCTGCTGTCGGTTTGCACGCCCGGCAGGTTCGCGCTGGGGAGCGGGAATTCGGTGGCTAACTACGTGCCGGTTGACAATTACATCGCCATGCTGGATGAAGGCAGAAGATTTACTGAAACCATGTAGGACCCGCAGCGGTGCCTGCGATCAGGAGAAAACGAAAGTGGAATACACCTACGAGCAGGTCGCAAAGATGATAGACACATCGCTCTTGAATCCGGGCCTCGATGACGATGCCCTGGAAGAAGGATGCCGCACCGCGCTGAAATACAACGCCGCCAGCGCCTGCGTAATGCCTTTCTATCTCAAGAAATGCGCCGAGATACTCGCCGGCAGCACCGTTAAAGCCAGCACGACCATCGGCTTCCCGCACGGGGGGCACACCACGGCGGTCAAGGTGGCTGAAGCACAGCAGGCCCTCGCCGACGGCGGGGAGGAACTCGATATGGTCGTCAATATCAGCAAGGTTCTCAGCGGCGACTGGGATTACGTGCGAGACGACATCAAGGCCGTCGTCGACCTGGTGCGCGATCACGGACAGAAGTCGAAGATCATCTTCGAGAACTGTTACCTCAACGGCGATCAGAAGATCAAGCTCTGCGAGATATGCGCCGAACTGAATCCCGACTGGGTCAAGACTTCCACGGGATACGCGCACGGCGGGGCGACGATGGAAGATCTGAAACTTATGATCGCCCACAGCCCCGAGCACATTCAGGTCAAGGCGGCAGGCGGTATCAGGACGCTCGACGCCCTGCTGGAAGTGATGGACCTCGGCGTGACGCGCGTCGGATCAACGCGCACGGCCGAATTCTGCGAGCAATACAAGGAAAGGATCGGAAAATGAAATATCGCCGTCTGGGAAAAACGGGCATTGAAGTTTCGGACATCGGATTCGGGGCGTGGGCCATCGGCTCGCACTGGGGAACGCAGAGTGATGAAGATTCGTTCGAAGCGCTGAATATCGCCATCGACAAGGGCGTCAACTTCATCGACACCGCGTTCATCTACGGGGAAGGCAAGAGCGAGCGGATGGTCGCCGAACTGTGCAAACAGAGAAGCGAGAGAATATACGTTACGACCAAGACGCCCCCGAGCCCCGGTCCCTGGCCGCCGTCGCCATACTGCCGGGCCGAAGAGCGCTTCGGCGAGGCGTACCTGAGGGAACAAGTCGCCCGGCACCTGAAGAACCTCGATACCGACTGCATTGACGTCCTGCTGCTTCACACGTGGACCAGGGCGTGGAACGCCGACCCCAAACCATTCGAGTTCCTGCGAAAGCTGCGCGATGAGGGCAAGATCCGGTTCATCGGCGTATCCACCCCGGAACACGATCAGAACGCCATTATTGAACTCATGAGAGACGGCTGGATCGACGTGGCCGAGGTCATCTTCAACGTATTTGAACAGGAGCCCGCGGCCCAACTGCTTCCCGTCGCGGCCGAGTGCGATGTGGGCATTATTATCAGGGTCGCATTCGATGAAAGCGCGCTGACCGGCAAGCTCACGAAAGATACGAAATTCGAGGAAGGAGATTTCAGGAACACGTACTTCGGCGGCGACAGGCTGACGCGAACGGTCGACAGAGTTGAGAAACTCAAAGCCGACATTGGCGAAAACGGCCTGGCGCTGGCCCAGATCGCGCTGAAGTTCGCCCTGGACCAGGAAGGCGTGAGCACGGTAATTCCCGGTATTCGCAACAAGTGGCAGGCCGAAGCCAACACCGCCGTCTCGGACCAGCCGCCGCTGGCGCCCGATCTCGTCGACAAACTCAAACAACACGCCTGGAACAGGGCGTTCTGGCACGCCGACTGAGCGCGATCGGGAGTGAATCGGTCCGCGAGATCCCCAATCCGGACGACAAGCGCAAAGAAACGTGCGCAGCAGGATTCAGCGCCGCTAACCCCGAGATTAGGAAGGAATCATTCCTGAGCTTGTCGAAGGGAGCTTTGTCGAAGCGGTGAACTCATGCCGAGGCATGGGCGGAGCAGCATACGTTTTGGCGATCCTGGCGACCGCCAATTGACAACGTGAACGTCTCCGTGATACTTTCGTAACGGTATGGCAACGGGCAGCTTCTTGGTATGTACGCCGATGTCGAGTATATTATAGAATTGCTACTTTACATTATTCTATCGGGATATGGCATCATGAAGAAAATTGTTTTTGCCTCTCTGGTTTTTTGGAGTTTTGGCGGGATTTGTTCGGAGTTGAAGGGTGCGGATCCCGCTTTGCCCGGGGTTTTTAATGGTGATAACTTGCTTTGGGAGGTGCAGTTGGGAACCCATCAGTACACGATCCCAAAAGTTGACGGCGGGCAGATTTTCCTGGGAGTCGATGATTCGGCGTTGGAGCACACGGCAGTTAAGCGGACCAGAGGCGGGGTTTTTATGTGTTTGGACCAAAAGAGCGGTGAGATGATGTGGCAGTTGCCCGTTCCGCGGAATATGGCGGGGACTGTTGAACCGTATCATTTTAACCACTGGCGGTGTGGGATATGCTCTACGCCGGCGGTAGATGGAAAGTGTCTTTATATTGTCAGTTCGAGGGGGGAGATTTTGTGTGTTGATCGGCGCGGGCAGGCAGATGGCAATGATGGACCGTTTACCGATGAGTTGGGGTATATG